>NZ_JBCPSP010000016.1:0-106757 GCF_051129895.1 Pseudomonas sp. Je.1.5.c | reverse complement strand
GGCCGCCAAGCATGCGTGCCAAGCATGCGTGCCAGGCATGACTGCGTGGGAGCGGGCTTGCCCCGCGATAGCGCCCGCTGGGCTTTAAATCTGCTCCAGCAGCCAGCCACGAAATGCCCGCAACGACGGCAATGCCTCATTACGCGGCGGATATATCAGGTAGTAACTGCGCTGGCTGGCAAACGCGACGCCCGGGCTGAACAGCTCGCCCTTGGCCAGTTCTTCCTCGACCAGAACCCGCGGCACCAGGCCAATGCCAATGCCTGCTCGTACCGCCTGGATCAGGTGCGAGGTCAGCTCGAAGCTTGGCCCCAGGCGCATCGCTCGGTGTGGCAGGTCATGGTGGGAGAACCACTCGCCCCAGGCGTGCGGGTTGTTGGCCACATTCAGCAGTACCTGTTCGCTGATGCGCGCCGGGCTCCAACCCTGCGCCTCACTGGCAGCCTCCTGCGGCAGGATCACCACCAGCTCTTCGGCATGCAGGCGATGGCAGATCAGCCCTGGCAGGTCATGGCTGGCCACGCCGATGGCGGCGTCGATCTCGCTGGTGTCGAAGTTGATCGCTTCAATGCGTGAATGAATATGTACCAGCATCCCCGGATGGGCCGCGTAGAAAGCATGCAGACGCGGCAGCAGCCATTTCGAGCCGAACGTCGGCAGGGTGGCCAGGCGCAAGGTGCCGACGCCTGTCTGGTAGGCCAGTGCCTGCAAGGTGGCGCTGCGGATCCGCCCGAGCGCTTCGCTGAGCTCGCGCTGGTACAGGCGCCCGACGTCGGTCAACTGCACCTGGCGCCCTTCGCGGCGGAACAAGGTCAGGCCTAACTGCTGCTCCAGTGCCTGCACCTGGCGGCTGACCGCGCTCTGGGTCAGCGACAGTTCGGCGGCAGCGCGAGTATAGCTTTCATGCCGAGCGGCGGCCTCGAACGCCAGCAGCAGCGACATCGACGGGGTCAGGTGGCGGTAATTCATTCATAAAGCTCATCAATAGCGGCAGGAATATCCGTTTGCCCCTGGCCGGAAAGTACAGGAACATTGGCATATTCGTCATCCCTGGCTGTGTAACCTATGCCGGGAAGACAGGTTTACCGTGAATCAGCCCATATCAAGAGGCCATCCAACGATGATCGCCCAGCTGTCGACCAGTGCCCCTGCCGTCAACTACCCGGAATTTCTCGAAGCCCTGCGCAGCAGCGGTTTCCGCGGCCAGATCAGTGCCGACTACGCCACCCGTACGGTGCTCGCCACCGATAACTCGATCTATCAGCGCCTGCCACAGGCGGCGGTGTTCCCGCTCGATGCCGACGATGTGGCCAAGGTGGCCGCACTGATGGGCGAGCCGCGTTTCCAGCAGATCAAGCTGACCCCGCGTGGCGGTGGTACCGGCACCAACGGCCAGTCGCTGACTGACGGCATCGTCGTCGACCTGTCGCGGCATATGAACCAGATCCTGGAGATCAACGTCGAGCAGCGCTGGGTGCGCGTCCAGGCCGGGGTGGTCAAGGATCAGCTCAATGCGGCGCTCAAGCCACACGGCTTGTTCTTTGCCCCGGAGTTGTCCACCTCCAACCGCGCTACCGTGGGCGGCATGATCAACACCGACGCCAGCGGCCAGGGCAGTTGCACCTACGGCAAGACCCGCGACCACGTGCTTGAACTGCACAGCGTGTTGCTCGGTGGCGAGCGCCTGCATAGCCTGCCGATCGACGATGCGGCGCTGGAGCAGGCTTGCGCCGCGCCGGGTCGTGCTGGCGAGGTTTATCGGGTTGCCCGCGACATCCAACAGGGCCAGGCCGAGCTGATCGAAAGCACCTTCCCCAAGCTCAATCGCTGCCTGACCGGCTACGACCTGGCGCACCTGCGCGACGAGCAGGGCCGCTTCAACCTCAATAGCGTACTGTGCGGCGCCGAGGGCTCGCTGGGCTACGTGGTCGAGGCCAAGCTCAATGTGCTGCCGATCCCCAAGTACGCAGTGCTGGTCAATGTGCGCTACACCAGCTTCATGGATGCCCTGCGAGACGCCAATGCGCTGATGGCGCACAAGCCACTGTCGATCGAAACCGTCGACTCCAAGGTGCTCATGCTGGCGATGAAAGACATCGTCTGGCACAGCGTTGCCGAGTACTTCCCGGCTGACCCTGAGCGGCCGACCCTGGGTATCAACCTGATCGAGTTCTGCGGCGACGAGCCGGGCGAGGTCAACGCGCGGGTGCAGGCGTTCATCGCGCATCTGCAGAGCGACAAGGGGGTCGAGCGCCTGGGTCATACCCTGGCCGAGGGGGCCGAGGCCGTGACGCGGGTCTACACCATGCGCAAACGCTCGGTGGGCCTGCTGGGCAACGTCGAGGGCGAGGTGCGGCCGCAGCCGTTTGTCGAAGACACGGCAGTGCCGCCTGAGCAGCTGGCTGACTATATCGCTGACTTCCGTGCGCTGCTCGACAGCTATGGTCTGGCCTATGGCATGTTTGGCCACGTCGATGCCGGGGTGTTGCACGTGCGTCCGGCCCTGGACATGAAAGACCCGGCCCAGGCGGCGCTGGTCAAGCCAATCTCGGATGCGGTGGCGGCGCTGACCCAGCGTTACGGCGGTCTGCTGTGGGGCGAGCATGGCAAGGGCCTGCGTTCGGAATACGTGCCGGATTACTTCGGCGAGTTGTACCCGTCGCTGCAACGCCTGAAGGGTGCGTTCGACCCGTATAACCAGCTCAACCCAGGCAAGATCTGCACGCCACCTGACAGCGCCGAAGGCCTGACCAAGGTCGATGGCGTGAGCCTGCGCGGTGATCTTGATCGAACCATCGATGAGCGCGTCTGGCAGAGTTTTGGCAGTGCTGTGCACTGCAACGGAAATGGCGCCTGCTACAACTACGACCCCAACGACGCCATGTGCCCGTCGTGGAAGGCCACCCGTGAACGGCAACATTCGCCCAAAGGTCGCGCTTCGCTGATCCGGGAGTGGCTGCGTCTGCAAGGTGCGGCGGATATCGATGTGCTGGCGGCGGCGCGCAGCAAAGTGTCCTGGCTCAAAGGGCTGCCGACCCGCCTGCGCAATAACCGAGCGCAGCAGCAGGGCCAAGCGGACTTTTCCCACGAGGTGTACGAGGCCATGGCCGGTTGCTTGGCCTGTAAGTCGTGCGCAGGGCAATGCCCGATCAAGGTCAATGTCCCGGACTTCCGTTCGCGTTTCCTTGAGCTGTACCACGGCCGCTACCAGCGCCCGCTGCGCGATTACCTGATCGGCTCGCTGGAGTTCAGCATTCCCTATCTTGCCCATGCGCCGGGCCTGTACAACGCGGTGATGGGCTCGACGTGGGTGAGCAAACTGCTGGCGGACAAGATCGGCATGGTCGACAGCCCACTGATCAGCCGTTTCAACTTCCAGGCCACCCTGAGCCGTTGCCGGGTCGGTGTTGCCAGCGTGCCAGCGCTGCGCGAGCTGACCCCGGCCCAGCGTGAGCGCAGCATCGTGCTGGTCCAGGATGCCTTTACCCGTTACTTCGAGACGCCGCTGCTGGCCGCGTTCATCGAGCTTGCCCATCGTCTGGGGCATCGTGTGTTCCTGGCGCCCTACAGCGCCAACGGCAAGCCGCTGCACGTGCAGGGCTTTCTCGGTGCGTTCGCCAAGGCGGCGATCCGCAATGGTAGCCAGTTGAAGGCGCTGGCCGACTGCGGCGTGCCTTTGGTCGGCCTGGATCCGGCGATGACGCTGGTCTATCGCCAGGAGTATCAGAAGGTGCCTGGCCTGGAAGATTGCCCGAAGGTGCTGCTGCCGCAGGAGTGGTTGATCGATGTGCTGCCTGAACAGGCGGTGGCGGATGCCGGTCACTTCCGGTTGATGGCCCATTGCACCGAGAAGACCAACGTGCCGGCCAGTACCAAGCAGTGGGAGCAGGTGTTTGCCCGCATGGGGCTGAAGCTGGTGACCGAGGCGACCGGCTGCTGCGGGATGTCCGGCACTTATGGGCATGAGGCGCGCAATCAGCAGACGTCGCGGACCATCTTCGAGCAGTCGTGGGCGACCAAGCTGGATAAACAAGGGGAGCCGTTGGCGACTGGCTATTCGTGCCGTAGCCAGGTCAAGCGCATGGCCGACAAGCAGATGCGCCATCCGCTGGAGGTGGTGTTGCAGTACGCCCTGCGCTGACCCTCAAGCGCATCGCGGGGCAAGCCCGCTCCTACAGATCTGTGGGAGCGGGCTTGCCCCGCGATGGCCATTCAGGCTTGGCGCAACCGCCGCGCCTGGCGGTACAGATACAGGCTCAGCACCAGCCCGCAAGCCGAGGCCGCTGCGGCAAACAGAAACATCGAGGCAAAGCCAAACCCAGATGCCACTGCGCCCACCAGCGGCCCGGTAATGCCCAGCGACAGATCGATGAACAGCGAATACGCCCCCACCGCGGCGCCGCGGTTGGCTGCTGATACCTGATTCACCGCCTCGACCCCCAGTGCTGGGAAGACCAGCGAGAAGCCAAACCCACTCAACGCAGCGCCCGCCAAGGCAATCTCGGCACTCGGCGCCTGCCACAGCATCAGCAACCCCAGGGTTTCCACCGACAGGCAGGCAATTGCCACCCGGAAGCCGCCGATGCGGTTGATCAGGTTGCCGAACAACAGTCGAGCACTGATGAAGCTGGCGCCAAACAGGCTCAGGGTCAATGCGGCATTGGGCCAGTCGCGGCTGGCGTAGTACAGGGTGATGAAGGTGGCGATGGTGCCAAAACCGATCGAGCCCAGGGCCAGCCCCGAGCCGTGCGGAAACACCTTGCCCAGCACCTGCAAAAACGGCAGGCGCACACCGCTGACAATGGGCGCGGCGCGCTTGGGCCATGCCAGCAGCAGGCCCGTCACTGCCAGCAGGATGATGCTCACGCCCATGCTCCACAGCCCCCACTGCTTGACCATCAGCACTCCCAGCGGGGCGCCGACGGCCAGCGCGCCGTAGCTGGCGATACCGTTCCAGGAGATTACCTTGGCGGTATTGTGCGCGCCCACTCGGCCGATACCCCAGCCGATCGAGCCGGAGCCGACCAGGCTTTCTGCGCTACCCAATACCAGTCGGCCAATCAACAGGCAGGTCAGGCTGAGCCATGGCATGTGGTTGAGAAAACTGCAGGCGAGCATGAACACGCCGCTCAGGCCGCAGCCGAACAGGCCATACATGACCGCTTTTTTGCTGCCCAGGTTGTCGATGATGCGGCTGGCCGTGGGGCGGCTGAGCAAGGTGGCGAGGTACTGCACGCTGATCACCAGGCCCGCGACTACTGCGCTAAAGCCCAGTTCGTTATGCACATAGCCCGGCAGTACGGCCAAGGGGATGCCGATGTTCAGGTAGCCGATAAAGGTGAAGATGACGATCGAGACGACTTGCAGGGTGACCGCAAGGGGGCGCGGTGAATCGGGCATGGAGGGTCTTCGTGGCAGGGGATCTGGACGGTGTGAAAACGTGATGACGTGGGAGTTCCCGAAGGTCAGCCGTTTTCACACTGTCGTGCGCGGTTATTCCTGATCAGCGCTGGATGTATCGTCGCCATCCTGCTCGACGGCAGGCGTCGGCTCGGAGTGGGCGGCAACGGTTTGCTCTTCGGGGTTCAGGCTTGGGAAGGGAAGATTCGGGATTTCATGCATCTCGACGTTCCTCGCAAGTGTGAGTGAAAAGGCTGCGCCAGGCGCGTTTATGGCTTTGGAAAGCTGGGGCAGGATACAGCAGTCTGCATGACAGTTTGAACTTTTTGCCTGTCAGTTGTCGGTTTTGCGGGCGGATACCGGACGGCAACGGGCCGGTTGGCCCTTCTAAATGCAATCGCGGGGCACGCCCGCTCCCGCGCGCCTGCTTCATTGCGCAGGGCGTAGGAGCGGGCTTGCCCCGCGATCAGAGGTGTAGCGAGTTACTTGCGGCCTTCAGCCGTCTCGGCAACTTTGTCAGTGCGCGCGCACATGATGAAGTCGTTGCGATGCAGGCCCTTGATCGAGTGGCTCCACCAGGTCACGGTGACTTTGCCCCACTCGGTCAGCAGGCCTGGGTGGTGACCTTCGGCTTCGGCAATTTCGCCAACGGCATTGGTGAACGCCAGCGCGTGCTTGAAGTTCTTGAACAGGAAAACCCGCTCAAGCTCCATGTGGCCGTCACGCACTTCGATGTTCCAGTCCGGGATCTCGCGGATCAGCTGCGCCAATTCTTCATCGCTGACTTTCGGCGCATCGGCGCGGCAGGCTTCGCAGTGGGCTTGGTTCAAGGCATTCATGGGTGTCATTCCGGTTTGAGTTGTTATCGTCAAGGCGGCTCAGGCAGCGACCTTGGGTGGAAACTTCGGCGCGTGCAGGCCCAGCTGCATGCCCTGGTGGACCATGCCCATGATGTCTTCGTGGGCCAGGTCGAACAGGCGCTTGAGGTTCGGCAGAACGAAATACAGCGGCTGCAGGATGTCGATCCGATACGGCGTGCGCATGGCTTCGATTGGGTCGAACGCCTGGTGTTCCGGCTCGTTCGACAGGCTGTAGACGGTCTCCTTGGGCGAGGAGAGGATGCCACCGCCATAGATCTTGCGACCTTGCGGGGTGTCCATCAGGCCGAACTCGATGGTCATCCAGTACAGACGCGCCAGGTACACCCGCTCTTCCTTGGTCGCGGCCAGGCCGAGCTTGCCATAGGTGTGGGTGAATTCGGCGAACCAAGGGTTGGTCAGCAGAGGGCAGTGGCCAAAGATCTCGTGGAAGATGTCCGGCTCTTGCAGGTAGTCGAGCTCTTCCGGGGTGCGGATGAAGGTAGCCACCGGGAAGCGCTTGCTGGCGAGCAGTTCGAAGAAGGTCTGGAAGGGGATCAGCGCCGGGACGCGGGCGACCTGCCAGCCCGTGGTAGCGCCCAGTACC
Organism: Pseudomonas sp. Je.1.5.c; assembly: GCF_051129895.1. Classification (NCBI taxonomy): domain Bacteria; kingdom Pseudomonadati; phylum Pseudomonadota; class Gammaproteobacteria; order Pseudomonadales; family Pseudomonadaceae; genus Pseudomonas; species Pseudomonas sp. Je.1.5.c. Next base: position 99,893 of record NZ_JBCPSP010000016.1, on the reverse strand, counting down.
TTGTTGATTTCGCCCAGCTGCGGGATGCGGTCATGGGGCAGCTTGAGCTGCTCGATGCCGTCCAGGTATTCCTGGCAGGCCCGGCCTTCGATCACCTTCAATTGACGGGTGATCAGGGTGTTCCATACCGCATGCTCTTGCTGCGGGTAGTCGATAAAGCCGTGCGCGTCGGGCTCGCGTGCCACGTACTGCGTCTGTTTCATGTGGCTCTCCTGGTGAGGGCGGTCTTTCTTGTTATGGATGCGACATGCCCTAGGAATAGCCCTTCAGCGCAGCCTTTGCACTGGGTGTGGGGTGTTTGCTGATCAGGTGAAGCGGGTGATTTCGTAACGTAAATTTTACAAAAAAGCGCTTATCCCGGAAAATCACGGAGATCCGGCTGACCTTTTACCTGAATTTGTCAGCTTATCTTTACGACTTTTACGCGTGCCGATGAAAAAATCGGCGGCTTCGGGACATTTCCATGCGTATCAAAGTGCATTGCCAGAACCGCATCGGCATTTTGCGAGACATCCTCAACCTGTTGGTCGAGTACGGCATCAACGTGCTGCGCGGCGAGGTTGGCGGCGACCACGGCAATGCCATCTACCTGCATTGTCCGAACCTGGTGAACCTGCAGTTCCAAGCCTTGCGGCCGAAATTCGAAGCGATCGCCGGGGTGTTCGGCGTCAAGCGCGTCGGCCTGATGCCCAGCGAGCGTCGGCATATGGAGCTCAATGCGTTATTGGGTGCATTGGAGTTCCCGGTGCTGTCGATCGACATGGGCGGCAGTATCGTGGCGGCCAACCGTGCGGCGGCGCAGTTGCTTGGGGTGCGGGTCGATGAGGTGCCAGGCCTGCCGCTGGCGCGCTACGTCGAGGACTTCGACCTGCCCGAGCTGGTGCGGGCGAACAAGTCGCGCATCAATGGCCTGCGCATCAAGGTCAAGGGGGATGTGTTTCTCGCCGACATCGCCCCGTTGCAGTCCGAGCATGACGAAAGCGAGGCGTTGGCCGGGGCGGTGCTGACCTTGCATCGCGCCGACCGCATTGGCGAGCGCATCTATAACGTGCGCAAGCAGGAGCTGCGCGGATTCGACAGTATTTTCCAGAGCTCGCGGGTGATGGCCGCCGTGGTGCGCGAAGCGCGGCGCATGGCGCCGTTGGATGCGCCGTTGTTGATCGAGGGCGAAACAGGCACTGGCAAGGAGTTGCTGGCGCGTGCCTGCCACTTGGCCAGCCCGCGTGGGCAGGCGCCGCTGATGGCGCTCAACTGCGCGGGGTTGCCGGAGTCGATGGCCGAAACCGAGCTGTTTGGCTATGGTCCGGGCGCTTTCGAGGGCGCGCGCGCGGAGGGCAAGCTGGGGCTGCTGGAACTGACCGCAGGAGGCACGCTGTTCCTTGATGGGGTGGCCGAAATGAGCCCGCGCCTACAGGTCAAGTTGCTGCGTTTCTTGCAGGATGGTTGCTTTCGCCGGGTGGGCAGCGATGAAGAGGTGTATCTGGATGTGCGGGTCATTTGCGCCACCCAGGTCGACCTGTCCGAGCTGTGCGCGCGGGGCGAATTCCGCCAGGACCTGTACCACCGCTTGAATGTGCTGTCGCTGCATATCCCGCCGCTACGAGAGTGCATGGATGGCCTCGAAGGCCTGGTGCAGCACTTTCTCGATCAAGCCAGCCGGCAGATTGGCTGCCCGATGCCGCGCCTGGCGCCCGCCGCCATGGAAAAACTCAGCCACTACCATTGGCCGGGTAATGTGCGGCAATTGGAGAACGTTTTATTCCAGGCTGTTTCATTATGTGAAGGCGGGCTGGTGAAGAGCGAACATATTCGTCTGCCGGATTATGGCGTGCGCCAACCGTTGGGGGAGTTTTCGTTGGAAGGGGAACTTTCGCAGATTGTCGGACGCTTTGAAAAAGCGGTGCTGGAAAGTTTGCTTGGCGAATACCCAAGTAGTCGGGCATTAGGCAAAAGACTGGGGGTTTCGCATACAACCATTGCCAACAAGTTGCGTGAATACGCCTTGGGCAAATCGTCCGAGTAAACAGTTGAAGGGGCCGCTAAGCGGCCCCATTCACAGGGATCAACCGTTGGAGCAACCGTTACCCATCACGCGGTATTCGAGAATGTGCTTCTGGCCCTTGGAGTCCTCGTAGGTCATGCGGGCGGGCACTACTTCACAGACGTTAGGCACTTCGCTCATGGACAGCACACGGGCAATGTCCAAGTGCTGCGAGTAACTGTACTGTTCAACCGGAATCTGCTCGACATCGTTTGCAACTTCGTCGGCCATCGCCGCGCTGCAAAGACCGCCAAGTACCAATACCAGTAACGCTTTCATTTTCAATTTACCTGTCTAAGGTCGTGAGGGGGCACGCGGCGCTTGTGACGCCGCGAGTACAACGAGTGTTTAACTATCGGGATGAAGAGGGGATTAACGTTGCCTTCGTGGGGGCTGTTACCAGAAGTTAATCGCCTTGCCGTTGCTGGCGAGGTGAATTTTATGGCCCGGCCTACAGCTGAAACAGTGGGGGTTTTGATAAAGACTGTTGACAGAATCTGTAACAATCGCCGGGAAAGCAGCTTTTGATTACTGGTCGAATGCCGGTGTTGTGCGGGCTAGAGCGGTTGCGCGAAACCTCTGCGGCGAAGGAGGGGCTTGCTACTACCAACGTCGAATGGCCTTAGCCGCTCTGGTACAGTTACAAACGGTTCCATACAAAAACAACTATTACACCGAGGTAACACAGATGAGTGCGGCTCCACTGTATCCCGTTCGTCCCGAGGTTGCGGCTACTACCCTGACCGACGAGGCCACCTACAAGGCCATGTACCAGCAGTCGGTGATCAACCCCGACGGTTTCTGGCGCGAACAGGCCCAGCGCCTGGACTGGATCAAGCCGTTCACCAAGGTCAAGCAGACCTCCTTCGACGATCACCATGTCGATATCAAATGGTTTGCTGACGGCACTCTGAACGTTTCCTACAACTGCCTGGACCGTCACCTCGAAGAGCGCGGCGATCAGGTGGCGATCATCTGGGAAGGCGACGATCCTTCCGAAAGCCGCAACATTACCTACCGCGAGCTGCACGAGCAGGTGTGCAAATTCGCCAACGCCCTACGTGGCCAGGATGTGCACCGCGGCGACGTGGTGACCATCTATATGCCGATGATCCCCGAGGCGGTGGTGGCCATGCTGGCTTGCGCCCGAATTGGCGCGATCCATTCGGTAGTGTTCGGTGGCTTCTCGCCTGAGGCCCTGGCCGGTCGAATCATCGACTGCAAATCGAAGATTGTCATCACTGCCGACGAAGGCGTGCGTGGCGGTCGGCATACGCCGCTCAAGGGCAACGTCGACCTGGCCCTGACCAACCCTGAAACCAGCAGCGTGCAGAAGATCATCGTGTGCAAGCGCACCGGTGGCGACATCGCCTGGCACCAGCACCGCGATATCTGGTACGAAGACCTGATGAAGGTCGCCTCCAGCCACTGCGCACCTAAAGAGATGGGCGCCGAAGAAGCGCTGTTCATCCTTTATACCTCTGGCTCGACTGGCAAGCCCAAGGGTGTCCTGCACACCACTGGTGGCTACATGGTCTACGCCTCGCTGACCCATGAGCGGGTGTTCGACTACCGCCCGGGCGAAGTCTACTGGTGCACCGCCGACGTTGGCTGGGTCACCGGCCACAGCTACATCGTCTATGGCCCGCTGGCCAATGGCGCCACCACCGTGCTGTTCGAAGGTGTGCCGAACTACCCGGACATCACCCGCGTGTCGAAGATCATCGACAAGCACAAGGTCAATATCCTCTACACCGCGCCGACCGCGATTCGCGCGATGATGGCCGAAGGTCAGGCCGCCGTTGCCGGCGCAGATGGCTCCAGCCTGCGCCTGCTCGGTTCGGTGGGGGAGCCGATCAACCCTGAGGCCTGGAACTGGTACTACCAGACTGTCGGCAAGGAGCGTTGCCCGATCGTCGACACCTGGTGGCAGACCGAAACCGGCGGCATCCTGATCAGCCCGCTGCCAGGGGCGACTGGCTTGAAACCGGGTTCGGCAACCCGTCCGTTCTTTGGCGTGGTGCCGGCCCTGGTGGATAACCTGGGTAACCTGATCGAAGGCGCCGCCGAGGGTAACCTGGTGATCCTCGACTCCTGGCCGGGTCAGTCGCGTTCGCTGTATGGCGACCATGACCGCTTTGTCGACACCTACTTCAAGACCTTCCGCGGCATGTACTTCACCGGTGACGGTGCGCGCCGTGACGAGGATGGCTACTACTGGATCACCGGTCGCGTGGATGACGTGCTCAACGTTTCCGGTCACCGCATGGGTACCGCCGAGATCGAAAGTGCGATGGTGGCCCACCCGAAAGTCGCTGAGGCGGCGGTGGTCGGCGTGCCGCATGACATCAAAGGGCAGGGCATCTATGTGTATGTGACCCTCAATGCCGGGGTCGAGTCGAGCGAGCAATTGCGCCTGGAGCTGAAGAACTGGGTGCGCAAGGAGATTGGTCCGATCGCTTCGCCGGATGTCATCCAGTGGGCGCCAGGCCTGCCCAAGACCCGCTCGGGCAAGATCATGCGGCGGATCCTGCGCAAGATCGCCACGGCCGAGTACGACGCGCTGGGCGATATCTCGACCTTGGCCGATCCAGGTGTGGTGCAGCACCTGATCGATACCCACAAGGAAATGAGCCGCGCTTCGGCTTGATAGCGGCCAGTCTGCACAGAACCCCGCCAGCAACGGCGGGGTTTTTGCATTCTGTTACCTCGACATTCATCGGTAACCGTTTTCTGTCACCTTGGTCGCACGAGAACGGGGCCGTCAGAAACATTCCTGTGCCATTGTGGGGCAATCCTGCAGACAATTCGTGCAGGTTTGCACGCTACACTTGCCGGAATACAAGGGTTTGCCAATAATAGGCGCACTTATTGCTTCGTTTACAGGTTGTTTTCTTTTCGCTCTTGCATAATGAGTGAGAGCTGTCAATATCGCCCGCCGCGGTTTCAAGCGCTTCTGTAACTAGTTGTCGCTTTGAAGAAATATCGACTACCGGGCTGTCGTTAAAATGCCACTCACTCGCTCGTGGTCTGCGACCTTGGTCGATACCCCTCGCGGCTCGCGTTGTACCCATTCGCATTCGGGCAGCTGTTACCCCTGCCTTGTATTGCCCCGTACCGATGGAGTTACCTGATGAAGAAGCTCGCACTGCTTGGCGCCCTGGCGCTGTCCGTGTTGTCCCTGGTATCGCACGCCGATGAGAAACCGTTGAAGATCGGTATCGAGGCCGCCTACCCACCCTTCGCCTTCAAACAGCCCGATGGCAGCATCGCCGGCTTCGACTACGACATCGGCAACGCCCTGTGCGAAGAGATGAAGGCCAAGTGCACCTGGGTCGAGCAAGAGTTCGACGGCCTGATCCCGGCACTGAAAGTGCGCAAGATCGACGCCATCCTGTCGTCGATGTCGATCACTGACGATCGCAAGAAGTCGGTCGATTTCACCAAGCGCTACTACCTGACCCCGGCTCGCCTGGTCATGAAGCAGGGCGTCACCGTCAGTGACAGCCTGGCTGAGCTCAGTGGCAAGAAGATCGGCGTGCAGCGCGGCTCGATCCACGACCGTTTCGCCAAGGAAGTCCTGGCGCCTAAAGGTGCAACCGTGGTGCCTTACGGCACCCAGAACGAAATCTACCTGGACGTGGCTGCCGGTCGCCTCGACGGCACCGTGGCTGACGCTACCCTGCTCGAAGATGGTTTCCTCAAGACCGACGCCGGCAAAGGCTTCGCGTTCGTTGGCCCATCGTTCACCGACGTGAAGTACTTCGGCGACGGCGTCGGCATTGCCGTGCGCAAAGGCGACAAGGCCAACGCTGAGCGGATCAACGCCGCCATTGATGCCATTCGCGCCAACGGCAAGTACAAGGCGATCCAGGACAAGTACTTCAACTTCGACATCTACGGGCCTGACGCTCAGTAAGACATCGAGTTTCACCTGTGCAATGGTGCAAACAGCAGAGACTCTGAGGTTTGCACCATTTTTCATTCCCTGGGTCTAGAGGAATCCCAATCATGTTGAAAGGCTACGGGGCAGTCATCCTCGACGGGGCGTGGCTGACGCTGCAGCTCGCCCTGTCGTCGATGGCCCTGGCCATCGTGCTTGGCCTGATCGGCGTGGCGCTAAGGTTGTCGCCAGTGCGCTGGCTGGCCTGGCTGGGCGATATGTATGCCACGGTCATTCGCGGCATTCCGGATCTGGTGCTGATCCTGCTGATCTTCTATGGCGGCCAGGACATTCTCAACCGGGTGGCGCCGCTGCTCGGCTACGAAGACTATATCGATCTCAACCCGCTGGTGGCCGGTATCGGCACCCTGGGTTTCATCTTTGGTGCTTACCTGTCGGAAACCTTCCGCGGTGCCTTCCTGGGCATTCCCAAGGGGCAGGCCGAGGCAGGCGTGGCGTACGGCATGAGCAGCCGCCAGGTGTTCTTCCGCATCATGGTGCCGCAGATGATTCGCCTGGCGATCCCAGGCTTTACCAACAACTGGCTGGTATTGACCAAGGCTACCGCGCTGATCTCGGTGGTGGGTCTGCAGGACATGATGTTCAAGGCCAAGCAGGCGGCTGATGCCACCCGCGAACCCTTCACCTTCTTCCTGGCGGTGGCAGCCCTGTACCTGGTGATCACCAGTGTCTCGCTGCTGGCGCTGAAGTACCTCGAGAGGCGCTACTCGGTGGGCGTTAAGGCGGCAGAACTATGATCTTCGACTACAACGTCATCTGGGAGGCGCTGCCGCTTTATCTTGGCGGCCTGCTGACCACCCTCAAGCTGCTGGCGCTGTCGCTGTTGTTCGGTCTGCTGGCGGCGGTACCGCTGGGCCTGATGCGCGTTTCCAAGCAGCCGCTGGTGAACATCACCGCCTGGCTGTACACCTATGTGATCCGCGGCACGCCGATGCTGGTGCAGCTGTTCCTGATTTACTATGGGCTGGCCCAGTTCGAGGCGGTGCGCGAGAGCATCTTCTGGCCGTGGCTGTCGAGCGCGACGTTCTGTGCCTGCCTGGCCTTCGCCGTCAACACCAGTGCCTACACTGCAGAAATCATCGCCGGTAGCCTCAAGGCCACCCCGCATGGTGAGATCGAAGCGGCCAAGGCCATGGGCATGTCACGCTTCAAGATGTACCGGCGCATCCTGCTGCCGTCGGCCATGCGCCGGGCGCTGCCGCAGTACAGCAACGAAGTGATCATGATGCTGCAGACCACCAGCCTGGCCTCGATCGTCACCCTGATCGACATCACCGGCGCGGCGCGCACCGTCAATGCCCAGTACTACCTGCCTTTCGAGGCCTACATCACGGCGGGCGTGTTCTACCTGTGCCTGACCTTCATTCTGGTGCGCCTGTTCAAGATGGCCGAACGCCGCTGGCTCGGCTACCTGGCGCCGCGCAAGCACTGAACGCTCTGTGAGAACCGACAGCATGTACAAACTCGAAGTCCAAGACCTGCACAAGCGCTATGGCAGCCATGAAGTGCTCAAGGGCGTGTCCCTGGCCGCCAAGGCAGGCGATGTGATCAGCATCATCGGCTCCAGCGGTTCGGGCAAGTCGACCTTCCTGCGCTGCATCAACCTGCTCGAGCAGCCGCATGCCGGCAAGATCCTGCTCAACAACGAAGAACTCAAGCTGGTCGCTGGCAAGGATGGCGCGCTCAAGGCTGCCGATCCCAAGCAGCTGCAGCGCATGCGCTCGCGCCTGTCGATGGTATTCCAGCACTTCAACTTGTGGGCGCACATGACGGCGCTGGAAAACATTATCGAAGCACCGGTGCATGTGCTGGGCATGAGCAAGAAAGACGCGCTGGAAAAAGCCGAGCATTACCTGGCCAAAGTCGGCGTTTCGCACCGCAAGGACGCCTACCCAGGGCATATGTCCGGTGGCGAGCAGCAGCGTGTGGCGATTGCCCGGGCGCTGGCGATGGAGCCGGAAGTGATGTTGTTCGACGAGCCGACCTCGGCGCTAGACCCAGAGCTGGTGGGCGATGTACTCAAGGTCATGCAGTCGCTGGCCCAGGAAGGCCGGACCATGGTGGTGGTCACCCACGAGATGGGCTTTGCTCGCGAGGTGTCCAATCAGCTGGTGTTCCTGCACAAGGGGGTAGTGGAGGAGGCGGGCAATCCGCGCGAGGTGCTGGTCAATCCGCAATCGGAACGGCTCAAGCAGTTTCTCTCTGGCAGCCTGAAGTAAAGGCTGCACCTTTGCACCATAATAGGGCATGCTGCGCAGCGAGCGCAGCCTGACCCGGCGCCACTGACTCGAACTTCCCAAGGTTTCGGACCACGCCCTATGACCACCCAGCGAATCGGTTTTCTCATCTGGCCCAGCACCAAGCCGTTGACCTTGGCGTTGGCCGAGGAGGCATTGCTGGTGGCCCAGCGGGTGCATCCAGATGTCGTCTACGAGCTGGTGTTCCTTCAGGCCGAGCCGTCCGAGCAGCAAGGCTGGCGTCTGCCGGGTGAACCGTGGAATGGGCGTCTGGAAGGTGTGCACAAGCTGTTGCTGCTGGCCGATGAGCCGCCCACGGCGGTCAATGCCACGTTGTCTACTGCGCTCAAGCAGCTGGCGCGCAGTGGCTGCATGATCGGTGGGCTTTCCGCAGGCGTGTATCCGTTGGCGCTGTTGGGTTTGCTCGACGGCTATCGGGCTGCGGTGCATTGGCGTTGGCAGGACGATTTCGGCGAGCGCTTCCCCAAGGTGATCGCCACCAGCCATCTGTTCGACTGGGATCGCGACCGCCTGACCGCCTGTGGCGGCATGGCCGTGGCTGACCTGCTGCTGGCGGTGCTGGCCCGTGATCATGGTGCCGAACTTGCCGGGGCGGTGTCGGAAGAGTTGGTGGTCGAGCGCATCCGTGAGGGTGGCGAGCGTCAGCGGATTCCACTGCAAAACCGCCTGGGTTCCAGCCATCCAAAGCTGACCCAGGCAGTGCTGCTGATGGAGGCCAACATCGAAGAGCCGCTGACCACTGACGAGATCGCCCAACATGTGTGCGTATCTCGCCGACAGCTGGAGCGGATCTTCAAGCAGTACCTTAATCGGGTGCCGAGCCAGTATTACCTGGAGCTGCGCTTGAACAAGGCGCGGCAGATGTTGATGCAGACCAGCAAGTCGATCATCCAGATTGGCTTGTCGTGCGGGTTCTCTTCCGGGCCGCATTTCTCCAGCGCCTATCGCAACTTCTTTGGCGCCACCCCGCGCGAAGATCGCAACCAGCGCCGTAGCAACAGCCCGTTCGAGCTCAGCTCGGCCCCTGCCGAACGCGGCTGAAATCTGCCCCGGATAGATTGCGTGGGAGCGGGCTTGCCCCGCGATTGCGTCAGCAGAGCCTACACCGCTCCCAATTGAGAAACGCTCGCTTGTCACCCTCGCTGCCAAGCTGTCGCACTAGGCTGTGAACAAGCGTTCACCCATTTGCGGCTGCCATCTCCCCGACAAACCCTGCCTCCTTTACACTGCGCGATTGCGACACTGTTTGTCGCATTGCCGAAAGCCTGGCTAAAACAGGGTTTTGCGCTGTAACAAGTTGTCGCTTGGCCGCAAGGACAGGCGCTGATCAGTCCTTACAATCCCCCCATCGCTCGCCACTTTCAGGCCAGCGTTCCTCTTCAGGAGACTCAGATGTCCGTTGAGCAAGCCCCGGTGCAACGTGCCGATTTTGACCAGGTCATGGTTCCCAACTACTCCCCGGCGGCCTTCATTCCTGTGCGAGGCGAGGGTTCCCGAGTCTGGGACCAGTCGGGTCGCGAGCTGATCGACTTCGCGGGCGGCATCGCGGTAAATGCCTTGGGTCATTGCCATCCGGCACTGGTCAAGGCCCTGACTGAGCAGGCCAATACCCTCTGGCACGTCTCCAACGTGTTCACCAACGAGCCGGCCCTGCGCCTGGCGCATAAACTGGTGGATGCGACCTTTGCCGACAAAGCGTTCTTCTGCAACTCTGGGGCTGAATCCAACGAGGCGGCTTTCAAGCTGGCCCGTCGCGTCGCCCACGACCGTTTCGGCCCTGAAAAGCACGAGATCATCGCCACCCTGAACAGCTTCCACGGGCGCACCCTGTTCACCGTCAGCGTCGGTGGCCAGCCGAAGTACTCCGACGGTTTCGGCCCGAAGATCACCGGCATCAGCCACGTGCCATACAACGATCTGGAAGCGCTCAAGGCGCAAATTTCCGACAAGACCTGCGCGGTAGTGATCGAGCCGATCCAGGGTGAAAGCGGCGTAGTGCCAGCCGACAAGGCCTACCTGGAAGGCGTGCGTAAACTGTGCGACGAGCACAATGCCCTGCTGATCTTCGATGAAGTGCAAACCGGCGTTGGCCGTACTGGCTCGCTGTACGCCTACCAGCACTATGGCGTCACCCCAGACATCCTCACCAGTGCCAAGAGCCTGGGCGGCGGTTTCCCGATTGGCGCCATGCTGACCACCGCAGACCTGGCCAAGCACCTGGCCGTTGGCACCCACGGCACCACCTACGGCGGCAACCCGCTGGCCTGCGCCGTCGCCTGCGCGGTGCTGGATGTGGTCAACACGCCCGAGGCCTTGGCGGCTATCACCGCCAAGCACGCGCGCTTCAAGGCGCGCCTGGAAAAAATCGAGCTGTTCAGCCAGGTGCGCGGCGTCGGCCTGCTGATCGGCTGCGTACTGGTCGATGCCTGGAAAGGCAAGGCCAAGGACGTGCTCAACGCGGCCGAGAAGGAAGGCCTGATGGTCCTGCAGGCCGGCCCGGACGTGGTGCGTTTCGCGCCAAGCCTGGTGGTCGAAGATGCCGACATCGATGAAGGCCTGGATCGCTTCGAGCGCGCCATCGCCAAGCTGACCCAGGGCTGATCGCCCTTGTCGCCGGCCCGGTGCGTAACGCCGGCCGGCGATCGCTGAATTCCAGTGCGGGTGCCTGCCAAGTCAATAATCACGGCGCCCGCCGTTTTTCCGTGCCGAGCCACTCGGCCCGTATTCCAAAGGAGTGACACCATGCTGGTAATGCGCCCCGCGCAAATGGCTGACCTCAATGAAGTGCAGCGCATGGCTGCGGACAGCCCCGTTGGTGTCACTTCGCTGCCGGATGATGCCGGTCGCCTGGGCGACAAGATCGCCGCGTCCGAGACCTCGTTCGCCGCTGAAGTCAGCTTCAATGGCGAGGAGAGCTATTTCTTCGTCCTCGAAGACAGCGAAACTGGCAAGTTGGCCGGCTGCTCGGCGATCGTCGCCTCGGCAGGCTACTCCGAGCCGTTCTACAGCTTTCGCAACGAGACCTTCGTGCATGCGTCGCGCGAGCTGAAGATCCATAACAAGATCCACGTGCTGTCGCTGTGCCACGACCTGACGGGCAACAGCCTGCTGACCAGCTTCTATGTGCTGCCCGAATTGGTCGGCACTGGCTGGGCCGAGCTCAATTCGCGGGGTCGCTTGCTGTTCATGGCCGCTCACCCTGAGCGCTTTGCCGATTCGGTGGTCACCGAGATCGTTGGCTACAGCGACGAGCACGGCGAGTCGCCGTTCTGGGATGCCATTGGGCGCAACTTCTTCGACCTCAATTATTCCGATGCCGAACGCCTGTGTGGCCTGAAGAGCCGCACCTTCCTCGCCGAGCTGATGCCGCACTACCCGATCTACGTGCCGCTGCTGCCGGACCTGGCCCAAGAGGCCATGGGCCAAGTGCACCCGCGCGCGCAGATCACCTTCGACATCCTCATGCGCGAAGGCTTCGAGACCGAGCACTACATCGACATCTTCGACGGCGGCCCCACCCTGCATGCGCGGGCTTCGGGGATCCGCACCATCGCGCAAAGCCGCGTGGTGCCAGTCAAGCTTGAGCAAGCGCCGGCCAAGGGTGGTCGCCCGTACCTGGTGTGCAACGGTCAGTTGCAGGATTACCGCGCTGTGTTGCTGGAGCTCGATTGGGTGCCGGGCAAGCCGGTCAGCCTCAGTAGCGAAGCCGCCGAGGCCCTAGGTGTCGGTGAGGGGGCAAGCGTGCGTCTGGTCGCCGTTTGATGGCCGTGGCCGGATAGCCACGGGGCGCGACCGGCAGCAGAGTTTCGCGGCAGGCACAGACCGCCGCACAAGGAGATAGCATGATCGTTCGTCCTGTACGCAGCAGCGATTTACCCGCGCTGATCGAATTGGCACGGAGCACCGGCACGACCGGGCTGACCACCTTGCCGGCCAACGAGGAGCGCCTCGGCCAGCGGGTGCGCTGGGCCGAGAAGAGCTTTAACGGCGAAGCCGGGCGCGGTGACACCGATTACCTGTTCGTGCTGGAGAACGACGAAGGCCTGGTAGTGGGTATCAGCGCCATCGCCGGAGCGGTCGGCTTGCGTGAGCCTTGGTACAACTACCGGGTCGGGCTGACGGTCAGCGCTTCGCAGGAGCTGAACATCTATCGTGAAATCCCCACGCTGTTTTTGGCTAACGACCTGACCGGCAATTCCGAGCTGTGCTCGCTGTTCTTGCGTAGCGACTATCGCAATGGCCTCAATGGCCGCCTGTTGTCCAAGGCGCGGATGCTGTTCATTGCTGAGTTCCCCGAGCTGTTCGGCAAGAAGGTGATCGCTGAAATGCGCGGTATCTCCGACGCGGCCGGTCGCTCGCCGTTCTGGGAATGCCTGGGGCGGCACTTCTTCAAGATGGAGTTCAGCCAGGCGGACTATCTCACTGGCGTGGGCAACAAGTCGTTCATCGCCGAACTGATGCCCAAGTTCCCGCTGTATACCTGCTTCTTGTCTGAAGCGGCGCGCGAGGTCATTGGCCGGGTGCACACCGACACCGAGCCTGCACTGGCCATGCTTGAGCGCGAAGGCTTCAACTATCAAGGCTATGTCGACATCTTCGACGCAGGCCCGGCGATCGAGTGCGAGACCGCCAAGATCCGTGCCGTGCGCGAGAGCCAGAACCTGGTGTTGGCGGTGGGTACGCCAGGCGACGATGCCACGCCTTATCTGATTCACAACCGCAAGCGCGAAGACTGCCGCATCACCGCCGCGCCCGCACGCCTGGCGGCGGGCACCTTGGTGGTCGATCCGCAGACCGCCAAGCGCCTGCGCCTGGGCGCTGGCGATCATGTGCGCGCGGTGCCACTTTCGGCCGCGCGGGAGGCTCAGTAATGACGACTCATTTCATCGCGGGGCACTGGCAAGCAGGGCAGGGCGAGCCACTGCAATCGCTCAATCCGGTCACTCAGGCAGTCGTTTGGCAAGGTCAGGGCGCCACTGCCGCTCAAGTCGACGCGGCAGTGACAGCAGCGCGGCAGGCCTTCCCGGCCTGGGCGCAACTGAGCCTGGATGCGCGTATTGCCGTGCTTGAGGCTTTTGCCGATCAGCTCAAGGCCAATGCCGACGAGCTTGCGCGTTGCATCGGTGAAGAAACCGGCAAGCCGTTGTGGGAGTCGGCCACCGAAGTGACCAGCATGGTCAACAAAGTGGCGATCTCGGTGCAGAGCTATCGCGAGCGCACCGGGGAAAAGAGTGGTCCACTGGCGGACGCTACGGCGGTGTTGCGGCACAAGCCGCATGGCGTGGTGGCGGTGTTTGGCCCGTATAACTTCCCCGGCCACCTGCCTAACGGGCACATTGTGCCGGCGCTGTTGGCGGGTAACTGCGTGGTGTTCAAGCCGAGTGAGCTGACCCCCAAGGTCGCCGAGTTGACGGTCAAATGCTGGATTGCCGCCGGCTTGCCTGCGGGTGTTCTCAACCTGCTGCAGGGCGCTCGCCAGACCGGTGTCGCCCTGGCCGCCAATCCAGGTATCGATGGCCTGTTCTTCACCGGCTCCAGCCGTACCGGCAATCTGCTGCACCAACAGTTCGCAGGGCGCCCGGACAAGATCCTTGCCCTGGAAATGGGCGGCAATAATCCGCTGCTGGTCGATCAGGTCAAGGACCTGGACGCTGCGGTGTACACCATCATTCAGTCGGCCTTCATTTCTGCGGGGCAGCGCTGCACCTGCGCCCGCCGCCTGCTGGTGCCGCAAGGTGCCTGGGGTGACGCGCTGCTGGCGCGCCTGGTCGAGGTGAGTCGCACGATCAGCGTTGGCGCGTTCGATCAGCAGCCGGCACCGTTCATGGGTTCGGTGATTTCCTTGCAGGCCGCCCAGGCATTGCTGGATGCGCAACAAGCCTTGCTCGGCAATGGCGCTGTAGCGCTGTTGGAAATGACCCAGCCGCAGCCTGACGCCGCGCTGTTGACCCCGGGCATTGTGGATGTCACCGCTGTGGCTGAGCGCCCGGACGAGGAATTCTTCGGGCCGTTGCTGCAAGTGATCCGCTACAGCGATTTCGACGCCGCCATCGATGAAGCCAACGCTACCCAGTACGGCCTGGCGGCGGGCCTGTTGTCAGACTCGCGTGCGCGCTACCAGTACTTCTGGCTGCGTAGCCGGGCCGGCATCGTCAACTGGAACAAACAGTTGACGGGGGCGGCCAGCAGTGCGCCGTTCGGCGGTGTGGGTGCCAGCGGCAACCACCGCGCCAGTGCCTATTACGCGGCCGACTACTGCGCCTATCCGGTGGCTTCGCTGGAGACCGCCAGCCTCGCCCTGCCGGCGACTTTGACGCCGGGCGTCACCCTATAACAAACGGTCTCGGAGCCTAGCCGATGAAATCCTACGAAGTGAATTTTGATGGCCTGGTGGGGCCGACCCACAACTACGGCGGTCTGTCTTACGGTAACGTGGCCTCGCAGAGCAATAGTCAGCAGTGCTCCAACCCGCGTGAAGCGGCGCGCCAGGGCCTGGCCAAGATGAAGGCGCTGAGCGACCTGGGCTTCAAGCAGGGCGTACTGGCCCCGCAGGAGCGGCCGGATGTCGCCGCCCTGCGTCGGCTGGGCTTCTCTGGCAGCGATGCCGAGGTGATCAGCCGCGCCGCGAAAGAGGCCATGCCGCTGCTGGTCGCCAGCTGCTCGGCGTCGAGCATGTGGGTGGCCAATGCCGCCACGGTCAGCCCAAGCGCCGATACCGCCGATGGTCGCGTGCATTTCACCGCTGCCAACCTCAACTGCAAGTACCACCGCAGCATCGAGCACCCGACCACCAGCCGGGTGTTGGCAGCCATGTTTGCCGATGAGCAGGTGTTCGCTCATCACCAGGCGCTGCCTGCGGTGGCCCAGTTCGGCGACGAAGGTGCGGCCAACCACACGCGCTTCTGTCGCAGCTATGGCGAGCCAGGGGTCGAGTTCTTCGTCTATGGCCGCAGCGCTTTTGACAGCCGCTTCCCGGCGCCGCAAAAGTACCCGGCCCGGCAAACCCTCGAGGCCTCGCAGGCCGTGGCTCGGCTGCATGGGCTCAGCGACGACGGGGTGGTCTACGCTCAACAGAACCCGGCAGTGATCGACCAGGGGGTGTTCCACAACGACGTAATCTCGGTGGGCAACGGCGAGGTGCTGTTCTACCACGAAGACGCCTTCCTCGAGACCGATGCGGTACTTGCGCAACTGCAAGCTAAACTGGCCAGCAAGGGCGCCAACTTCCAGGCCATCCGGGTGCCTCGGGCGGCGGTAGCGGTAGAGGACGCGGTGCGTTCCTACCTGTTCAACAGCCAGCTGCTCTCGCGTGAAGATGGCTCGATGCTGTTGGTGGTGCCGGAGGAGTGCCGCAACAACGAGCGGGTCTGGAGTTATCTCGGCCAGCTGACCAGCACGGGCGGCCCGGTCAAGGAGGTCAAGGTGTTCGACCTCAAGCAGAGTATGCAAAACGGCGGTGGCCCGGCTTGCCTGCGCTTGCGCGTGGCCTTGAAGGAATCGGAACTGGCGGCGGTCAATCCAGGCGTTATCATGTCGCCGTCGCTGTACGACACCTTGGTCCGGTGGGTAGACAAGCACTACCGCGATCGCATGAGCGAGACCGACCTTGCCGATCCGCAACTGCTGGTCGAGTGCCGTACGGCCCTGGATGAATTGACCCAGATCCTCATGTTGGGTTCGGTCTATCCGTTCCAACGCCAACCTTGAAGAGAGAATTGTAATGTCCGACGCCCTGCGCCTGATCCTTGAAGATGAAGACGGCACCCAGCTGGAAACCTCCTGCACGCGGTTTGCCGTGGTCTGGCAAGGTAAAGAAGTGTGGATCCAGCAGGACGGCCGCGGCCAGCTGCTGATCGGCGTCGATGTCGCCGAAGACGACACCGAGTACGCCAACCTGCTGCTGCGCCCGATGGCCACCAACCTGGTCAGCCTGGAGCTGGAAATGGAGTCGGCAGAAGTCGGCGACGATGACGACCACGTCCACGGTCCTGACTGCGGTCACCACCACTAAGGAAACGCCTATGCTCGCTCTCGGCAAATTGCTTGAGCTGACCCTGACCGATCACGAACCGGCCGAGAAGACCCAAGTGACCACCCGGGGCGTGCGTTTGCGCTGGCTGGGCGAGGGGGCGTTGGAAGTACGCCCGCCTGAAGGCGAGGATTGCGGCCTCGACCTGCTGTTGTCAGCCGGTATCCATGGCAACGAGACGGCTCCGATCGAGCTGCTCGAGAAGTTGCTGCATGGTGTGGCCAATGGCGAGATCAGGCCGCGCGCGCGGGTGCTGTTCCTGTTCGGCAACCCGCCTGCGATCCGCAAGGGCGAGCGTTTCATCGAGCAGGATATCAACCGCCTGTTCAACGGCCGTCACGAGCTTTCCAGTGGTTTCGAAGCGTTGCGCGCCGCTGAGCTTGAGCAGTTCGCCCGGGTGTTCTTCAGCAAGCCTGAGCGCACCCGCCTGCATTACGACCTGCACACTGCTATCCGCGGCTCGAAGATCGAGCAGTTTGCGCTGTATCCGTACAAGGAAGGGCGCAAGCACTCGCGCCGCGAGCTGGCCCGCCTGGCAGCGGCGGGGATGCAGGCGGTACTGCTGCAGAGCAAGTCTTCGATCACTTTCAGTGCCTTTACCTATGAGCAGCTGGAGGCCGAAGCCTTCACCCTGGAGTTGGGCAAGGCGCGGCCATTTGGGCAGAACGAGCAAGTCAATCTCGACCGGCTCGAGACCCGCCTGCGCCAGATCATCGAAGGCAACGAGCCGCCGACCGACGACACGCTCGATGGTTTGCAGCTGTTCAGCGTGGCGCGCGAGATCATCAAGCACAGCGACTCTTTCAACTTGCACCTGCCGACGGATATCGAAAACTTCTCCGAGTTGGCCAAAGGCTACCTGTTGGCCGAAGACCTGGCCGAGATGCGCTGGGTGGTCGAGGAGGAGGGCGCGCGGATCATTTTCCCCAACCCTAAAGTGCGTAACGGCTTGCGCGCCGGCATCCTGATCGTGCCGACTTCTGCACAGCTGCTGGGTTGAGCGTGCATGTTGGCGTGACAGCGAGAACGAGAGAACAAAATAGCGTGGGAGCGGGCTTTGCCCCGCGATAGTGGTTAGCGATTCGCCCCCCGTTCTGCCACTGCACCCAAGCAAATCCTTGGATCCAAACACCGATGAAAACCTTTTAATTCACCACCTATTCCATTTTCCCTTCCCCTGAGCGGTAATTGGCTTGCCACCGGCCAAACGCTCGCCTTAGCATCCCGGTCATGTTTTTGCCCGCGTTGAGCTGAAATTCCGTCCAATCGACGGTTTCCATCGCATAAACACACTGCACCGAGATTGCAGGACCGATATAATGCGGCCCTTTGCCGTCGTTTCGACGCGTTTGCCTTAACGGCCGCCGTTTCCGTGGAAGAACCTATGAAAAGCGCAGAAATCCGTGAAGCCTTCCTCCGCTTCTTCGAGGAGCAGGGGCATACCCGAGTCGCCTCCAGCTCCCTGATTCCGGGCAATGACCCGACCCTGCTGTTTACCAACGCCGGTATGAACCAGTTCAAGGACTGCTTCCTCGGCCAGGAAAAGCGCGCCTACACCCGCGCTGCCAGCAGCCAGAAGTGCGTACGCGCCGGCGGCAAGCACAACGACCTGGAAAACGTCGGCTACACCGCGCGTCACCACACCTTCTTCGAAATGCTGGGCAACTTCAGCTTCGGCGACTATTTCAAGCGCGACGCGATCACCTTTGCCTGGACCTTCCTGACCTCCGACAAGTGGCTGAACCTGCCCAAGGAAAAGCTCTGGGTCACCGTCTACGCCAGTGACGATGAAGCCTACGACATCTGGACCAAGGAAGTCGGCGTGCCGGCCGAGCGCATGGTGCGCATTGGCGACAACAAAGGCGCGCCCTACGCCTCCGACAACTTCTGGACCATGGGCGACACCGGCCCGTGCGGCCCATGCACCGAGATCTTCTACGATCACGGCGCCGACATCTGGGGCGGCCCACCCGGCTCGCCAGAAGAAGACGGCGACCGCTACATCGAGATCTGGAACAACGTCTTCATGCAGTTCAACCGCACCGCCGATGGCGTCCTGCATCCGCTGCCAGCGCCGTCGGTCGACACCGGCATGGGCCTGGAGCGGATCAGTGCGGTCATGCAGCACGTGCACTCGAACTACGAGATCGACCTGTTCCAGAACCTGCTGGCAGCTGCGGCCAAGGCCATCGGTTGCAGCAACGACGGCCAGGCTTCGCTGAAGGTCGTCGCCGACCATATTCGCTCCTGCGGCTTCCTGATCGCCGACGGCGTGCTGCCGTCCAATGAAGGCCGCGGCTATGTGCTGCGCCGGATCATTCGCCGTGCTTGCCGTCACGGCAACAAGCTGGGTGCCAAGGGCAGCTTCTTCTACCAGATCGTTGCGGCACTGGCGGCCGAGATGGGCGAAGCTTTCCCTGAGCTGACCAGCCAGCAGGCGCATATCGAGCGCGTGCTCAAGGCTGAAGAAGAGCAGTTCGCCAAGACCCTCGAGCAGGGCCTGCGTATCCTCGAGCAAGACCTGTCGCAGCTTCAGGGCACTGTCGTCCCAGGCGACGTGGTGTTCAAGCTGTACGACACTTACGGCTTCCCGATGGACCTGACCGCTGACATCGCCCGTGAGCGCGAGCTGAGCATCGACGAGGCTGGCTTCGAGCGTGAGATGGACGCCCAGCGTGAGCGTGCCCGCTCCGCCAGCGCCTTCGGCATGGACTACAACAGCCTGGTCAAGGTCGACACCGCCACCGAGTTTCTCGGCTACGACGCCACCGAAGGCCAGGGCAAGGTCATTGCTCTGTACAAGGATGGCCAGGCGGTCGAC
Source organism: Pseudomonas sp. Je.1.5.c (assembly GCF_051129895.1). NCBI lineage: Bacteria > Pseudomonadati > Pseudomonadota > Gammaproteobacteria > Pseudomonadales > Pseudomonadaceae > Pseudomonas > Pseudomonas sp. Je.1.5.c. The sequence goes on along the minus strand of NZ_JBCPSP010000016.1, from coordinate 80,780 downwards.
CAGCTGGGCGAAGGCGAGCAGGGCGTTGTCGTACTGGATCGCACGCCGTTCTACGCCGAATCCGGTGGCCAGGTCGGTGACTCTGGCTACCTGCAGTCCGGCGCTGTGCGCTTCGACGTGCAAGACACTACCAAGACCGGTGGGGCATTCCTGCACCATGGCGTTGTCGCCAGCGGTGCTCTGGTCATCGGCTCGCCGGTTGAAGCCAAGGTCGACGCCGAGGTGCAACACGCTACCTCGCTGAACCACTCGGCCACTCACCTGTTGCACGAAGCGCTGCGTCAGGTGCTGGGTGAGCATGTCCAACAGAAGGGCTCGTTGGTCGACAGCCAGCGCCTGCGCTTTGACTTCAGTCACTTCGAGGCGCTCAAGCCAGAGCAGATCAAGGCTCTGGAAGACATCGTCAACCGCGAAGTGCGCAAGAACACCGAGGTACTGACCGAACTGACCGATATCGAAACCGCCAAGCGCAAGGGCGCCATGGCGCTGTTCGGCGAGAAGTACGGCGATACCGTGCGCGTATTGAGCATGGGCGGCGATTTCTCGGTGGAGCTGTGCGGCGGCATCCATGCAAAGCGCACTGGCGATATCAGTGTGTTCAAGATCATCAGCGAAGGTGGCGTGGCCTCCGGTGTGCGTCGTATCGAGGCGATCACCGGCGCCGCGGCCCTGGCTTACCTGAACGCTGCCGAAGAGCAGGTCAAGGAAGCCGCGCAACTGGTCAAGGGCAACCGTGACAATCTGATCGACAAGTTGTCGGCTGTGCTGGAGCGCAACCGTCAGCTGGAGAAGCAGCTCGAGCAGCTGCAGGCCAAGGCCGCCAGCGCCGCCGGAGACGATCTCTCCAACGCGGCTGTTGAGGTCAAGGGCGCCAAGGTTCTCGCCGCACGCCTGGATGGTCAGGATGGCAAGGCCTTGCTGGCCCTGGTCGATCAGCTGAAGAACAAGCTCGGCCATGCAGTGATCCTGCTGGGCAGCGAGCATGAGGGCAAGGTCGTGCTGGTGGCTGGCGTGACCAAAGACCTCTCCGGCCAACTCAAGGCCGGCGATCTGATGAAGCAGGCCGCTGCAGCGGTAGGCGGCAAGGGCGGTGGTCGTCCGGACATGGCCCAGGGTGGCGGCGTTGACGTCGCTGCGCTGGACAATGCCCTGGCCCTGGCTGTGCCGTTCGCCGAACAGGGGCTTTGAGATGAAGCGGCCCGCTGTCTAGTAGCGGGCCGCTTCATGTTGGATTGATTATTGGGTGCCCATCGTGGGCAGAGGCAGCTTTGAAATGGCGTTGATCGTACAGAAATTTGGCGGCACCTCTGTCGGTTCCATCGAACGAATCGAGCAGGTTGCCGACAAGGTCAAGAAATTCCGTGACGCGGGCGATGACCTGGTGGTTGTGCTGTCGGCCATGAGCGGGGAAACCAACCGCCTGCTGGACCTGGCCAAGCAGATCAGCGACAAGCCGGTTCCGCGTGAACTGGATGTGATCGTCTCGACTGGCGAGCAGGTGACAATTGCCCTGCTGGCCATGGCCTTGATCAAGCGTGGCGTGGATGCGGTGTCCTACACCGGCAACCAGGTGCGCATCCTCACCGACAGCGCGCACAACAAGGCGCGCATCCTGCAGATCGACGACCAGAAGATCCGTGCCGACCTCAAGGCAGGTCGCGTGGTGGTGGTGGCCGGTTTCCAGGGTGTCGACGAGCACGGCAGCATTACCACCCTGGGCCGTGGCGGCTCGGACACCACCGGTGTGGCCCTGGCCGCGGCGCTCAAGGCCGACGAATGCCAGATCTACACCGATGTCGATGGTGTCTACACCACCGACCCGCGTGTTGTGCCCCAGGCCCGTCGCCTGGAGAAGATCACCTTCGAAGAGATGCTGGAAATGGCCAGCCTCGGTTCCAAGGTGCTGCAGATTCGCTCGGTGGAGTTCGCCGGCAAGTACAACGTCCCGCTGCGCGTGCTGCACAGCTTCAAGGAGGGTCCAGGTACCCTCATTACCATTGATGAAGAGGAATCCATGGAACAGCCGATCATTTCCGGTATCGCCTTCAACCGTGATGAGGCCAAGCTGACCATTCGTGGCGTACCGGATACCCCGGGCGTTGCCTTCAAGATCCTCGGCCCGATCAGCGCTTCGAACATCGAAGTGGACATGATCGTGCAGAACGTCGCGCACGATAACACCACCGACTTCACCTTCACTGTGCACCGCAACGAATACGAAGCGGCGCTCAAGGTACTTGAGAATACTGCTCGTGAGATCGGTGCCCGTGAAGTGATCGGCGACACCAAGATCGCCAAGGTTTCCATCGTTGGTGTTGGCATGCGCTCGCACGCCGGTGTTGCCAGCCGCATGTTCGAAGCGCTGGCCAAGGAGAGCATCAACATCCAGATGATCTCCACTTCCGAGATCAAGGTCTCGGTGGTCATCGAAGAGAAGTACCTGGAGCTGGCGGTGCGTGCCCTGCACACCGCGTTCGAGCTGGACGCCCCTGCCCGTCAGGGCGAGTAAGGCGTTGCCTCGGGAAGGGCGCGGCTTGCCGCGCCCTTCGCGTTTCTGGATGCCATGGAGAGTCCTGTCCTACTCACTATGGCAGCCACACGGGCCCTGCCTTCGTCCCTGGTGCACGGCCCGGCTACCACAGACTGTTACCCCTGATTGAACTGCGTAAGGAGAAAGCTATGTTGATTCTGACTCGTCGGTGCGCCGAGAGCCTGATCATTGGTGACGGTGAGATCACCGTTACGGTCCTGGGTGTCAAAGGCAACCAGGTACGTATTGGCGTCAGCGCCCCTAAGGAAGTGGCCGTTCACCGCGAGGAAATCTACCTGCGAATCAAGAAAGAGAAGGATGAGGAGCCAAGCCTTTAATTCTTTTGAAGTTTTTTTCAAAAAAAGGGTTGCAAACGAGGAGGAGGCTGTTTAATATTCGCCTCGTGTTGCGGTGAGGTGGCCGAGTGGCCGAAGGCGCTCCCCTGCTAAGGGAGTATACCTCATAAGGGTATCGGGGGTTCGAATCCCCCCTTCACCGCCATTATTTGCGTAGGGCGCTTCAGCTGGACAAGATTGCTAAGTCGTTGAAATTAAACGAAAAAGTACTTGTCAAAACGGTAAAGCGAACTATAATGCGCGGCAAGAATTGGACTCATAGCTCAGCTGGATAGAGTACTCGGCTACGAACCGAGCGGTCGCAGGTTCGAATCCTGCTGAGTCCACCATACAACATGACGATTTTGCTTGCAGGGTCGGATTGTATAACCAGTGGTAATCTGGTCTAAAACTACCAACTTGGACTCATAGCTCAGCTGGATAGAGTACTCGGCTACGAACCGAGCGGTCGCAGGTTCGAATCCTGCTGAGTCCACCATATAGCACGGCGATTGTGCTTGCACGGTCGCCTTGTTTCAACCAGTGGTAACCTGGTCTAAAACTACCAACTTGGACTCATAGCTCAGCTGGATAGAGTACTCGGCTACGAACCGAGCGGTCGCAGGTTCGAATCCTGCTGAGTCCACCATATACAGCAAAAAGCCCGCTTTTATAGCGGGCTTTTTGTTTTCCGCTATTCACTGAATTGTCAGTGATGTCCAGCTAGACTCTCAGATAAGCCCTCTAGGCCTGCAGCGCCTAGGCAGGCGATCATCATCTTACGGCTTGAACATTGTCTGTGCTTTTTTATGGGCAGCCGCCGTCGCACTGATGGCTTCGAGCGTTGTCATAGCTTTATCGCGCAAACGATTGTTCTTGCCAAAAATTTAAGCGATCTGACAGCTGTTGCAGTGTATGATTGCGCCCGTCAGCCCCGCCGGGGCTTGTGGAATACCACCATGGACTTACCCAGTAGTTACTCCCTAACACGATTTGCCAAGTTAGATCTGACCGATTGATTCCCCCGGCGTGCTCCGCTGCTGGGAGTGGAGTTCGCCTATGACCGAAGTAGAAGTAAAGAAAGCCCAAGAGAGCCTGCAGGATCGCCTGGCTCAGGTGATCGATCTATTGCAGCGCCAGCGGGTAGTTGAAGACCTGACTCATCGCCAGGAAGGTCATCACCATGACCTGGTGGAAAATCTTGTCCACCGCCAGAATCTGGTTGAGCTGCAACGCAAGCTCGACGATCTGCACCCCGCCGACATCGCCTACATTCTCGAGGCCCTGCCGCTCGACGACCGTCTGACCGTTTGGCAGCTGGTTCGCTCTGAGCGCGATGGCGACATCCTCCTTGAAGTGTCCGACGCGGTCCGTCAGACCCTGATCGCCGATATGGACGATCACGAGCTGCTCGCCGCCGCCAAGGAGATGGACGCTGACGAACTGGCGGACCTCGCTCCTGAGCTGCCGCGTGATGTCGTTCATGAGCTGATGGAAACCCTCGATGCCCAGCAGCGCGAACGCGTCCGTTCGGCCCTGAGCTACGACGAGGAGCAAGTGGGTGCGCTGATGGACTTCGAGATGGTCACCATCCGCGAAGACGTCAGTCTTGAGGTGGTATTGCGTTACCTGCGCCGTCTCAAAGAGCTGCCTGGCCACACCGACAAACTGTTCGTAGTCGACTACGACGGTATCCTCAAGGGCGTGCTGCCGATCAAGCGTCTGCTGGTCAACGATCCGGACAAGCAGGTGGCCGAAGTAATGGCGACCGATCCGGTGTCGTTCCATCCGGACGAAGATGCCTACGATGCGGCCCAGGCCTTTGAGCGTTACGACTTGGTTTCCGCGCCGGTAGTAGACAAGAGCGACCGCCTGATCGGCCGTTTGACTATCGATGAAATGGTCGACCTGATTCGTGAGGAGAGCGAGAACGAAGTCCTCAACATGGCTGGTCTGCGTGAAGAGGAAGATATCTTCGCCTCGGTCTGGCGTTCGCTGCGCAACCGTTGGGCGTGGCTGGCGATCAACCTGGTGACTGCGTTTCTCGCTTCGCGGGTGATCGGGTTGTTCGAAGGTTCCATCGAGAAGCTGGTGGCGCTCGCGGCATTGATGCCGATCGTGGCGGGCATTGGCGGCAACTCGGGCAACCAGACCATCACCATGATCGTCCGCGCCATGGCCCTGGACCAAGTCAGCCCGGGCAACACCGCGCGGCTAATGCGCAAAGAGCTGGCTGTATCTCTGATCAACGGCCTGATCTGGGGTGGGGTGATCGGGGCGGTGGCGTACTGGCTCTACGGTAGCTGGTCACTTGGGCTGGTAATGACCGGGGCGATGACCTTGAACCTGCTGTTGGCAGCATTGATGGGCGTATTGATTCCAATGACCCTGGCGCGTCTGGGGCGCGACCCGGCAATGGGCGCGAGCGTGATGATCACTGCAGTGACCGACAGTGGTGGTTTCTTCATCTTCCTTGGCTTGGCCACCTTGTTCCTCATGTAAGTGAGCAAACTACAGACGAAAAAAAGCCAGCATTAGCTGGCTCTTTTTTTGACCGCTGGAAGGGATCAGGACGCGTCAGCGGCCATTTCCACGTCGTGGGCGATCAGTGCCACCAGGGCATTTTGCTGGCGGTGAGAGAGCTGACGGAAGCGCTGCAACAGCTCGCGCTCGTGCAGGCTCAGCTCTGGGCTATCCAAACGCATGCTCAGCTCGTCGCCCAGTGCGCCTTCCTGGATAAGACTCTGTTCCAGGCGGGCGATGATCTCGGAGTTCATGCTGCGGTGATGGTTGCGGGCTACCTCGGCAATGCGCTCACGCATCCCGTCAGGCAGGCGGACGACAAACTTGTCAGCGGTGCGGCTCGAATAGATAGCCTGTTTCATTGGGCGCATATAAATTGACCGGTTTACTGGTTCAGGGGAAGCGGTTCTCAAATTGGCCGCACGGTGGAAGTACGACCGTGGCGACGACAAAATGTTCAACCGTCATGTAATTTTGGGTGTTCATCTTGCCTCAATGTCGCCGTTTCCTTGGCGTCAATTCTGTGACAAATAGTGATCCGGATAAAGGCTTTTTGCCAGTACCAATTATCAGAAATGAGCACTGGTTTGAAAAGTTTTGCTTTTGTCGGATGGTCTTGACGTCAGACCTTTGTCGTCAAAATCTGGTAACGGGCGGCAAAGGCAGGGGAAAACACCTAGAATGCGCAGGTTCCCTATTAGAGAGCATAGTGGCTATGCAACATGACGCAAGCGGCGTTCCGACTAAGACAGGGCGCCTGATATTCCTGATTGGACCCTCTGGATCGGGAAAAGATTTCCTGATTGACGCTGCTCGCGCGAAATTGACTACGCACGGCGTCGAAGTTGCCCGCAGGGTCATTACCCGCTCGGCAGAGGCCAAGGGCGAATCGGCTCACGGCGTGACCCCGGAGCAATTCGAAGCGATGCGCGAGGCCGGGCAGTTTGCCATGTATTGGCGTGCTAATGGCCTTGCGTACGGCATACCTGCGCAGATTGACCGTTGGTTGGAAGCGGGGCATCACGTTTTGGTCAATGGCTCGCGTGGTTATCTGGCTGAGGCCCGTCGGCGCTATCCCAATCTACTGGCAATTCGCCTGGATGTTGCCCCGCAGGTGCTACGACAACGGCTGCTGGCGCGCGGTCGGGAAACGCTCGAAGAGATCGAGCACCGTCTGCAACGTAATGCCCAGCTAGCCAAGCACGATGATCAGAGTGTGCAGGTGCTGGACAACTCGAGCACGTTGCACAAGGCGGTCATGGGATTGTTTGACTTGCTGCATCGTCAGGGCTTGCTTAAGGCCGCAGAGCAGGGCCACGCCTGCTAGAACTCAGAGAAAAGGATTACCTGCAAAAAGCCCGAATCAAGCATGACAAACGCCAGCCTGCTGGTTAACATGCTCGCCGTCACGCCCGTTCGTCAGTCATTGACGGCACCTGTGTCTCAGTAGCTCAATTGGATAGAGCATCCCCCTCCTAAGGGGAAGGTTGGCAGTTCGAACCTGCCCTGGGACACCATTTCATCTATATCGCTAGCCTTTTTTGCCTTTGACGCGGGTTCCAGCGACTCAGCCTAATACTTAGTCCAAGCTTGACTAAACTGCTTCCACCACATCTCTCTTTTGGATGTACGGAGCAGCCATGCTTGATTACTTCGCACTCGGTGTGTTGATTTTCGCAGGTCTGGTGTTGTTCTACGGCATCATCGTGCTGCACGACATCCCTTACGAAATTGCCGTTCATCGCAACCATCCGCACCAAGACGCTATCCACGCCACCGGTTGGGTCAGCTTGTTCACCCTGCACGCGTTATGGCCGTTCCTGTGGATCTGGGCAATGCTCTACCGCGAGGATCGCGGCTGGGGCATAGGCACAAGCACAGACTTGGATCGCCATAGCCCAGCAGCTGAGTTGCAGCAGCAGATCGTCGAACTGCAACAGCGTGTGGCGCATCTGGAAGCAAGGCAGGCCAACCCTCGAGACAGTGAGTATGAGTCCGGCGGGGGGAGCTAGACCATGGACCTGCTGCTGATCCTCACCTACGCCGCAATCTGCATTGCAATCTTCAAGCTGTTCAACATTCCGCTAAACAAGTGGACTGTGCCCACCGCCGTATTGGGCGGTGTGGTGATGATCGGCGCACTGATTTTCACCATGAACTACAACCACCCTTATTCGGAGGTGGCGCGTTCTTATTTCGTTTCAGTGCCGGTGGTGCCAGTGGTCAGCGGCAAGGTGATTGATGTGCCGGTCAAGGGCAACGAGGTCTTGCAGGAGGGCGATGTACTGTTTCGCATCGATCCCGCGCCTTTTCAGTACCGCCTGCAATCGCTCAAGGCCCAGCAGGTGGCGGCAAGGGGCGATCTGTTTCGCATCAACGAGCTGATCAAGCGCAATTTCGGCACCCGGCGTGAGCAAGAAGCAGCGCTGGCCCGGGTCGGCGACCTGCAGGCGCAGATCGACAACGCCCAGTTCGAGCTGGACAACACCGTGGTACGCGCCCCGAGCAAGGGCTTTGTCACCCATGTGTCACTGCGTCGCGGGATGATGGCGACGCGTTTGCCACTGCGCCCGTCGATGGTGTTCATCCCGCAGGAGGGTCAGTACTTCGCTGCGTGGATGCGCCAGAACAGCCTGCTGCGCCTGGTCGCGGGGGATGAAGCGGAAGTGGCGTTCGATGGCATCCCGGGCAAGGTGTTCAAAGGGCGGGTGAAGAGTGTCATCACGGTAATTGCCGAAGGCCAGGTGCAGCCTTCTGGCACGCTAGTGAGCTACACCGGCTCGCCGCCGCCCGGGCGGGTGCCGGTGATCATCGAGATCACCGATCCGGCGTTTGCCCAGTACAGCGCGCAGATGCCGGGCGGCGCCTATGGCCAGGCGGCGATCTACAGCAAGCACTTCGAACACATCGGCACCATGCGCAAGATTCTTTTGCGCATGGCGGCCTGGATGAACTACATCTTCCCGTTCCATTGATGGCAACGCTGACCCTCGGCGCACCGCTGGGCGGTAGATGCAGGCAGGGTAGGGGTCGCGACCTACACTAACCAGGCTGTTTCCTCTCACCCGCTTTCAAGCGCAGGTTGCAAAAATCATCATGCTCAGGCCATCGTCGCTCAGCCTTTTTATCGCCTTGCTGCTGGCTAGTGCCCAAGGGGTAGCCGAATCTGTGGTGCCCTTGCGCGGCCAGAACTCACAGCAGACTCAAGCCGACATCAGTGAATGCCACTCCATTGCCAACAGCGCCAGCAGCACCCCGCCTGCCTCGGGTGGTCGGCTCAGAGGTGCGGCGGTCGGCGCCACGGCCGGGGCAGTTGGCGCCCAGGTTCGCGGCAACCAGCACGAAGAAGTCTATGACCGTATCGACGATGACGTGAAACAGGAGTACCGACAAAATCGCGCACGCGAGACTGCGGCTGCCGGTGCTGTGGTCGGTGGTGCCAGGCAGCGTCAGGAGCGTCGCCAGCAACGCCACAACGCTGAATCAACCAATGCCAGCGCGTACACCAGCTGCCTGCAAGGCAAGGGGTATCAGGTCACGCCTTGAGTGCAGCGACCCGCAGCACCCAGCCACGTGTCACCAGGAGGTATTGGCATGTCCAAGAGCAAGAAAGGCAAACCGCAGAAGGGCGAGAAACTGAAGAACAAGGACTACCTCGAACACCTGCGTCATCTGCATGTCGAGTTGGTCAAGTTGCAGGAGTGGGTCAAAGCCAAGGGCATCAAGGTCTGCATCATCTTCGAAGGCCGTGACGGTGCGGGCAAGGGCGGGACCATAAAGGCCCTGACCGAGCGGGTTAGCCCACGCGTGTTTCGAGTAGTGGCCCTGCCAGCACCGAACGACCGGGAAAAAAGCCAGATGTACTTGCAGCGCTATCTGCCGCATCTGCCTGCCGCGGGGGAGGTAGTGATCTTCGATCGCAGTTGGTACAACCGCGCCGGCGTCGAGCGGGTCATGGGTTTTTGCACCCAGGAGCAGGCCGAGAGCTTTCTCAATGCCGTGCCAAGCGTGGAGCGGGCGATTATTGATTCAGGGGTGATACTGCTCAAGTACTGGCTGGAAGTCAGCGAGCAGGAGCAGACCCGACGCCTTGAGGCGCGCATCGAGGATGGGCGGAAAATATGGAAGCTGTCGCCAATGGACCTTAAGTCCTACAGCCGCTGGTATGACTATTCGCGCGCACGGGACGAGATGTTCAGAGCTTCTGACACCGGCCATGCCCCCTGGTTTGTCGCTGACTCAAATGACAAGCGCCGCGCCCGCCTCAACATCATTGCCGATCTGCTCAGCCGGATCCCGTACAAGGACGTGCCACGCGAGAAAGTGAAGTTGCCCAAGCGGCAGAAACCCGGGAACTATCGCGAGTCGGATTATCAGTTCAAGCGCGTAGCAGAACAATTCTGAGCGCTAACGAGTAGGGGCGAGCGTATCCATTTTCGCTGCCCCGGCCAGCCTGTCAGCTGGCCATGACTTGCAGCTGATCCTTGCGTTGCTCGGCATTGTGCGCGGTCGCAGGATCTGCAGCAGGGTTGACTGCTGCCGCGCTCAAGGCCTGCTCTTGCAACTTGGCCTGCGTTTCGAGCTCGATGTCCTCTTTCAGTCGCTGGGCGATCTGCTCACCGATCTTCTGCTTTTGCTCGGGCGGCAGGGCTTCGAACTCCTCAGGGGTCAGGCCGAGCTCCGCAAGAATCTTCTCCTGGATCTTCTCCTCCGGAGTCTTGCTCATATAGTCGCGAAACTCCTGCAGCGCATTACTGCCGTCCTGCGTGCCGATACTGGCCTGCTGGCGGGCGCTGATATCAGGGTTTTGCAGCGCTACCTTGAGCTTGGCGAAGGCTTCCTCGCGAGCATCTTCAGCGTTTTGCTGCGAGGTGTTGGCTTGGCTGTTGTGCTGGCGGGTGGTGTTGGTTGCGACGGTCTGGCGTACCGGCATGACCTCGGCCAGCGCCTGTTCGTTGGTGATACGGCTTTGTGGCTGAACAGCATTCTGCCAGCCTAGCCCATTGAGGCTGATCATCATGACTCCTCCTTGGAGTATCAAAGGCAGGGCTTAAGAGGCAAAAGCTGTGCCAGCCTTAGGCTTTGTACGAAAAGCCTTGATACTTGTTCATGCTGCGTTGAAAACAGCCTCGGAATGCTCATTTACTCCAGTAAAGTCGAGCGCGACTCCGACCGTTCCTCGGCTGTTTTCGCCTTGCCTGACCGGCGTCTCAAGACTTTTCATACAGACCCTAGAAAACGGCTAAATAGCCCATCGGGAGTATTCCAGCCGCTACCCCGGTAGGAATATGCTTGCCACGCACAGGAACAGGATTGCCGCCAGCGGCAAAAGCAATGTTGCTCAGCAGCCCCGCGCAGGGGCGCAGTTGCTGGACACTACGGAGAGCGTCCATGAGTCAGGAATCAAGGCCGGTACCCGCCGGCTTCAGTGAACAGCAGTTGCACACGCTGTTCGAGCTGATCAGCGATGGTATCTGGGATTGGGACGCCAATAGCGGCTACGTCTATCGAAATCCTGGTTGGTACGCCATGTTGGGTTACCAGAGCCATTCGCTGGATAACAGCGTGCTGACCTGGGAAAGCGTGATCCACCCTGAAGATTATCCGCGGGTGATGGCGCACTTCGAGGCCTACATCAACCAGCGCAATGAACATTACCGGATCGAGTACCGCTGCCGCTGCCAGGATGGCAGTTACCTGTGGATCGAAGACAGCGGCCATATCATTGCCCACAACCCGGATGGCTCGGTGGCGCGCATGCTCGGTGCCCATCGCAACATCGATGCGGGCAAGCGCCTGGTGGCCGAACTCGAACAAAAAAACCATAGCCTGGAAGCCCAGGTCGCCGAACGCACCCGCGAGTTGTCCTGGGTCAACCAGCAACTGCAACGCCAGCTGGATGAAAACCGTGAACTGGCTGAACGCGATGCGTTGACCAGAATCGCCAACCGCTATCGGCTGGAAAAGGCCTTGCAGCAAGAATGTGAACGGGCGCGACGCTTTCGTCAGCCGTTTTCCCTGCTCGCCATGGACGTTGATGATTTCAAACCGATCAACGATCGCTATGGCCATGCCCGGGGCGATGCGGCACTGATCGAATTGGTCGAGCGCATTCGCCTGTGTTTGCGCGAGCAAGACCTGCTGGCCCGTTGGGGCGGTGATGAGTTTGCCGTGGTCTTGGCGCAAACGTCCTTGAATGAAGCGCTTGAGCTCGCTGCGAAGATTCGCCGGGCGCTGGAGCAGATCGAGCCGGTCGGCGATTGCCGCCTGACCCTCAGTTACGGTGTGGTGCAGTGCCAGCAAGGCGAAGACCCAGCTGGGCTGCTCGGGCGAGCCGATAAAGCCCTGTACCGCGCCAAGGCAGCAGGCAAGAACGTCATCAGCGAATAAAAAAAGACCCGCGGCGCAGCTAGCGCAGCGGGTCAAATCGGCCTTCGCCGCTTCAGTGTCAGATGTGCAGAGCCTGGCCCAGCGCCCTCAATGCGGTTTCCTGGACCGCTTCACCCAGGGTCGGGTGGGCGTGGATGGTGCCGGCGATGTCTTCCAGGCGAGCGCCCATTTCCAGCGATTGGGCAAATGCGGTCGACAGCTCCGAAACGGCTACGCCCACGGCTTGCCAGCCGAGGATCAAGTGGTTGTCGCGCCGAGCCACCACGCGCACGAAGCCCGTTTTCGATTCCAGGGTCATGGCCCGGCCGTTGGCCGCGAACGGGAACTGCGCGACGATGCAGTCCAGCCCTTGCTCGCTGGCCTGCTCCGGCGTCTTGCCGACCACCACCAGTTCCGGATCGGTGAAGCATACTGCGGCAATCGCGGTGGGCTCGAAGCGTCGCGTGTGGCCGGCGATCAACTCGGCGACCATCTCGCCCTGGGCCATGGCCCGATGGGCAAGCATGGGTTCGCCGGCCAAGTCGCCAATCGCCCAGACGTTGCGCATGCTGGTTTGGCAGCGCTCATCCACGGCCAGCGCAGCACCCTTCATCTGCAACCCCAGGCTTTCCAGGTTGAAGCCCTGGGTGCGCGGCCTGCGACCCACCGCCACCAGCACTTGGTCAGCTTCGACTCGCAGTTGCTGACCTTGGCCATCACGGGCCAGCAGGCAACCGTTTTCATAGCCCTCTACGCTGTGGCCCAGGTGCAGGCTGACGCCCAGCTTCTTCAGCGACTCGGCCACTGGGGCAGTCAGCTCAGCATCGTAAGTCGGCAAGATGCGCTCGCGCGCTTCCACCACGCTGACTTGAACGCCCAGCTTGCGGTAGGCGATGCCCAGTTCCAGGCCGATATAGCCACCGCCGACCACCACCAGGTGCTTGGGCAGCGCCTTGGGTGCCAGCGCCTCGGTCGAGGAGATGATCGGCCCGCCGAGCGGCAGCATCGGCAATTCGACGCTGCTCGATCCTGTGGCCAGCAGCAAGTGATCGCACTGGATGCGCTGGCCATCGACTTCGACACTCTTGCCGTCGAGGATCTTCGCCCAGCCATGTATCACCGTCACGCCATTCTTTTTCAGCAAGGCCGCGACGCCGCTGGTCAGGCGGTCGACAATGCCGTCCTTCCAGGCCACGCTGCGGGTGATGTCCAGGCGCGGCGCAGAAACACTGATGCCCAACGCCGATTGCTCAGTGTGCTGGCAGGTCTGGTGAAACTGCTCGGCCACATGGATCAGCGCCTTGGACGGAATGCAGCCGATGTTCAGGCAGGTCCCGCCCAACGCCTGGCCTTCGACCAGCACGGTAGGGATGCCCAGTTGCCCGGCGCGGATGGCGGCGATGTAGCCACCAGGGCCGCCACCGATGATCAGCAGGGTCGTGTTGATAATCTGTTGCATGCTCACTCCACGAACAGGCAGGCGGGCTGTTCCAGCAGGCCGCGCACGGCCTGGATGAACAGGGCGGCATCCATGCCATCGACCACCCGGTGGTCGAACGAGCTGGACAGGTTCATCATCTTGCGCACGACGATCTGGCCGTCGATCACCACCGGCCGTTCGACCATGCGGTTGACGCCGACGATCGCCACTTCCGGAGTGTTGACCACCGGCGTGCTGACGATGCCGCCCAGGGCGCCCAGGCTGGTCAGGGTGATGGTCGAGCCGGACAGTTCTTCGCGGCTGGCCTTGTTGTTGCGCGCAGCGTGGGCCAGGCGAGTGATCTCGCTGGCGTTGCCCCACAGGTTGCCCGCCTCGGCGTGGCGCAGCACCGGCACCATCAGGCCGTTATCGCCCTGGGTGGCGATACCGACGTGGACCGCACCATGGCGGGTGATGACCTGGGCTTCGTCGTCGTAGGTGGCGTTGATCTGCGGGAAATCGCGCAGGGCCACGACCATGGCGCGTACCAGGAACGGCAACAGGGTCAGCTTGCCGCGGCTATCGCCGTACTTTTGGTTGAGCTGCTGGCGCAGCGCTTCCAGGGCGGTGACGTCGATCTCCTCGACATAGCTGAAATGCGCGACCCGGCGCTTGGCGTCCTGCATGCGCTGGGCGATCTTGCGGCGCAGGCCGATCACCGGCACCTGCTCGCTGTCGCTGCGTTTGGCGTAACCGCTGGGCGCTTGACCTGCGCTGCTGTGTGGCTTGCTCATGAAGCCATCGAGGTCTTCGTGCAGGATGCGTCCGGCAGGGCCGCTGCCATGTACATAACGCAGTTCGATACCGGCATCCAGCGCGCGCTTGCGCACAGCCGGGGAGGCCAGCGGTTTTTCATTGGCCTGGCGCGGCACGATAGGCGCCGCAGCAGCGCTACTGGCCGGCTGGCTGGCTACGGCGACTGGCTCGGGGCGCAGCTCAGGCGTGCTTGCAGCGGGCGCCGGGGCTGGCTGTTGCGCAGGCTTGGCCTGCGGTGCGTCGACGTGGTTGCCGCTGCCTTCGACTTCAATGCGGATCAGCTCGCTGCCCACCGCCATGACTTCGCCAGGCTGGCCGCCAAGGGCCAGGACCTTGCCACTGACCGGCGAGGGGATTTCCACCGTGGCCTTGTCGGTCATGACATCGGCGACTACCTGGTCCTCGGCGATCACATCGCCGACTTTGACGAACCATTCCACCAACTCGACCTGCGCGATGCCTTCACCGATGTCCGGCATCTTGATGACGTGCGTGCCCATTCAGACCTCCATGACCCGTTTCAATGCCGCACCTACCCGTGAAGGGCCTGGGAAGTAAGCCCATTCCTGCGCGTGAGGGTAGGGGGTGTCCCAACCGGTGACGCGCTCGATCGGCGCTTCGAGGTGATGGAAGCAGTGCTCTTGAACCAGCGATACCAGCTCGGCGCCAAAGCCGCAGGTGCGGGTGGCTTCGTGGACCACCACGCAGCGGCCGGTCTTTTTCACCGACTCGACAATGGTGTCCAGGTCCAGCGGCCACAGGCTACGCAGGTCGATGACTTCCGCGTCGACGCCGGTTTCCTCGGCAGCGACTTGCGACACGTACACGGTAGTGCCATAGGTCAGTACGGTAACGTCGTTGCCCGGGCGGGTGATCGCCGCCTTGTCCAGTGGCACCGTGTAGTAACCATCCGGTACTGCGCTCTGGGCGTGCTTGGACCACGGTGTAACCGGGCGGTCGTGGTGGCCGTCGAACGGGCCGTTGTACAGGCGTTTGGGTTCAAGGAAGATCACCGGGTCGTCGCATTCGATCGAGGCGATCAGCAGCCCTTTGGCGTCATATGGGTTGGAGGGCATCACGGTGCGCAGGCCGCACACTTGGGTGAACATCGCCTCTGGGCTCTGGCTGTGGGTCTGGCCACCATAAATGCCACCGCCACAGGGCATGCGCAGGGTCAGTGGCGAAATGAACTCGCCGGCTGAACGATAGCGCAGGCGGGCCATCTCCGAGACGATCTGGTCGGAGGCCGGGTAGAAGTAGTCGGCGAACTGGATTTCCACCACCGGCCGCAGGCCATAGGCGCCCATGCCCACGGCGGTACCGACGATGCCACTTTCGGAAATCGGCGCGTCGAACACTCGCGATTTGCCGTACTTGGTCTGCAAGCCTTCGGTGCAACGGAACACGCCGCCGAAGTAGCCGACGTCCTGGCCGTAGATCACCACATTGTCGTCGCGCTCAAGCATGACATCCATGGCCGAGCGCAGGGCCTGGATCATGGTCATGGTGGTGGTGGACATGGCGGTTTCCAGGTCGATGCTGTTGTTGTGATCGTTCATCTCAGACCCCCAGCTCTTGGCGCTGACGGCGCAGGTGTTCGGGCATTTCCTTGTACACGTCCTCGAACATCGAGGCGGCGCTTGGGATATGGCCATTGCTCAAGGTGCCGAACTGTTCGGCGTCTTTCTGGGCCTTGAGAATCTCGGCTTCGAACTCGGCAGTCACCGCTTGATGTTCTTCCTCCGACCACTGGCCGATCTGGATCAGGTGCTGCTTCAGGCGAGCGATCGGGTCGCCCAGCGGGAAGTGGCTCCAGTCATCGGCGGGGCGGTACTTGGACGGATCGTCGGAAGTCGAGTGTGGGCCGGCGCGGTAGGTGACCCACTCGATCAAAGTCGGCCCCAGGCCACGGCGGGCACGTTCAGCGGCCCAGCGCGAGGCGGCGTAGACGGCGATGAAGTCGTTGCCATCGACGCGCAGCGAAGCGATGCCACAACCTACGCCACGCCCGGCGAAGGTGGTCGACTCACCACCGGCAATGGCCTGGAAGGTGGAGATCGCCCACTGGTTGTTGACCACGTTGAGAATCACCGGCGCGCGGTAGACGTGGGCGAAGGTCAGGGCGGTGTGGAAGTCCGACTCGGCCGTGGCGCCGTCGCCGATCCAGGCCGAGGCGATCTTGGTGTCACCCTTGATCGCCGACGCCATGGCCCAGCCGACCGCCTGGACGAACTGGGTGGCCAGGTTGCCGCTGATGGTGAAGAAGCCGGCCTCGCGGACCGAATACATGATCGGCAACTGGCGGCCCTTGAGCGGGTCGCGGGTGTTCGACAGCAACTGGCAGATCATGTCCACCAGCGATACCTCGCGGGCCATCAGGATGCTCTGCTGGCGGTAGGTCGGGAAGCACATGTCGCTGCGGTTCAAGGCCAGTGCCTGACCGCTGCCAATGGCTTCCTCGCCCAGGCTCTGCATGTAGAAGGACATCTTCTTCTGGCGCTGGGCAACCACCATGCGACTGTCGAAGATGCGCGTCTTGAGCATGGCGCGCATGCCTTGGCGCAGCACCTGCGGGTCAATGTCCTCGGCCCACGGGCCGACGGCATTGCCGTTTTCATCCAAAACCCGGACCAGGCTCTTGGACAGGTCCGCCGTTTCGGCAGGCTCGACATCAATCGGGGGTTTACGTACCAGGCCTGCATCGTTCAGACGCAGGTAGGAAAAATCGGTCTGGCAGCCTGGCCGGCCGGTAGGCTCGGGCACATGCAAACGCAGGGGGGCGTACTCGTTCATGCTGTTTACGCTCGCTCGGATGTTGTTTTTGTGAGCTTTGAAGCGGTCGCCGCTGACTACTGGCTCGTGACTGGTAGGTCAGCGCTAATTACATGTTAGAGGGAGCTCAGGAGAATTTTTCTCTCAAGTTCATTGCGTTTGTCCTGAGGGGAAGATAAACATTCCGGATAAACACAAAAATCAGGTGATTTTGTCTCATGCGCAAACTCGATCGCACGGATATCGGCATTCTCAACAGCCTGCAGGAAAACGCCCGGATCACCAACGCGGAGCTGGCGCGCTCGGTGAACCTGTCACCGACGCCGTGTTTCAACCGGGTCAAGGCGATGGAGGAGTTGGGGGTGATTCGCCAGCAGGTGACCTTGCTCTCGCCCGAGGCGCTGGGGCTGGATGTGAATGTGTTCATCCATGTCAGCCTGGAGAAACAGGTCGAACAGTCGCTGCACCGCTTCGAGGAAGAGATCGCCGAGCGGCCTGAGGTAATGGAGTGCTACCTGATGACGGGCGATCCGGATTATCTGCTGCGGGTGCTATTGCCGAGCATTCAGGCGCTGGAGCGGTTTCTCGATTACCTGACGCGTTTGCCGGGGGTGGCCAACATTCGCTCCAGCTTTGCCCTCAAGCAGGTGCGCTACAAGACCGCCTTGCCGTTGCCGGCCAATGGCATGACCTTGCGTGAGTGATCTGAACCTTTGTCCGGGCGGCCAAACCACGACTGTTCACTAAACCCGCATGTATCCGCAATCAGCTGCTTGATATTTTAAACACCCCCAGCCTATGTTGTGCTTGTCGCCGTCCCCGGCATACAAAAACAACAAGGATAGAGTCATGACGACCGAAGCCCAGCGCGCCTTCGCCGAGCACCTCATGGGCATTGCTGAAATCGAGTGCGTAACCCCTGACCTCAATGGCGTCCCGCGCGGCAAAGTGATGACAGCCGAAGGTTTCCTCGAAGGCCGGCGCCTGCAAATGGCCCGTGGGGTACTGCTGCAATGCATCATGGGTGGTTACCCGGCCGCCACGTTCTACGGCAGCGACGACGGCGACCTGGCATTGGTCGCCGACCCCGCCCAGGTTCACCGCCTGCCCTGGAGCGACGAGGCGCGGGCTCTGGCCATCTGCGATGCCAACGAGCTCGATGGCGCCTCATCCGGGTTGTCGACCCGTGGCCAGTTGAAGGCAGTCATTGCCCGTTATGCTGCACTGGGCCTGGCGCCAGTGGTGGCCACCGAGCTCGAATTCTTTGTCTTCGCCCCTAATGGCGACCCTGGCCAGCCGTTCCAGCCACCGCTGGGCACGGACGGTCGCCGCGAACTGGGTCATTCGGCGTTCAGCGTCAGCTCCAACAACGGCTTGCGCCCATTCTTCAATGAGGTATACCGCTGCATGGCCGCACTCGGCCTGCCGCGCGACACCTTCATGCACGAGATGGGCGTCAGCCAGTTCGAGATCAATCTGCTGCACGGCGACCCGCTGCTGTTGGCTGACCAGACGTTCCTGTTCAAGCACCTGCTCAAGGAAGTCGCGCTCAAGCATGGCCTGACCGTGGTGTGCATGGCCAAGCCATTGGCGAAAACCCCAGGCAGCTCTATGCACATCCATCAGAGCCTGGTCGAGATCGGCAGTGGGCGCAATGTCTTCAGTGATGCGGCAGGGCAGCCCACCGAGACCTTCCATCACTTCATCGGCGGCCTGCAGGCGTGCATGGCGGACTTCACCGCGTTGTTCGCGCCCAACGTCAATTCCTATCAGCGCCTGTGCCATCCCTACGCCTCGCCCAACAACGCCTGCTGGTCGCAAGACAACCGCGCCGCTGGCCTGCGCATCCCGGCCAGTTCGCCGTTGGCGCGTCGGGTCGAAAACCGCTTGCCCGGCGCCGACGCCAACCCCTACCTGGCGATCGCCGCCAGCCTGGGCGCCGGCTTGCATGGCATCGAGCAGCAGTTGCAGCCGACGCCGGCGATCCAGGGTGAATTCGAAGTGCCGGAGCACCTAAGCCTGCCCTGCACCCTGCATGCTGCGCTGGAGCGGCTCAAGCGCAGCACGCTGGCGCGGGAACTGTTCGGCAAGGAGTTCATCGAAGGCTATGTCGCGACCAAGACCCTGGAGCTGAGCGATTTCTTCGATGAGATCACCCCGTGGGAGCGCCGCGTGCTGGCGGCACAAGCCTGATCGCGACACAACTGACACTGGACACGTCCGGCATGAGTTTTTTCCGGGGTGGGGGCCTGCGCCGCCACGGATTTGCCCTTATGCTTGCCAGCACCCCCTCCACCTGACCAGGGAGCCCTTCGGGACGCATGCGACAGATCTGGAAGTCTTTTCGTTCGCTGTATTTCGCCGCCCTGATGATGCTGATCGGCTCGGGCCTGTTGAGTACCTACCTGGCCCTGCGCCTGGCTGCCGACCATGTCGACAGCCTGTGGGTCGGTGCGCTGATGGCGGCCAACTACTTCGGTCTGGCGCTGGGCGGCAAGATCGGTCACCGGCTGATCGGCCGGGTGGGTCATATTCGCGCCTATGCCACCTGCGCCGGCATCGTCGGCGCAGCGGTGCTGGGCCATGGCCTGACCGACTTGCTACCGGTATGGGTGGGCCTGCGGATGATCGTCGGCCTGGGGATGATGTGCCAGTACATGGTGATCGAGAGCTGGCTCAACGAGCAGGCCGACGCCAAGCAACGCGGTGCGGTGTTCAGTGGCTACATGATCGCCTCGTACCTGGGCCTGGTGCTCGGGCAGTTGATCCTGGTCGTGCACCCTGAGCTTGGCCCAGAGCTGTTGATGTTGGTCGCCATGTGCTTTGCCCTGTGCCTGGTGCCGGTGGCCATGACCCGGCGGATTCACCCGGCGCCCCTGCGTCCGGCGCCGATGGAGCCGAAGTTCTTCATCAAGCGGGTCCCGCAGTCGTTGAGTACGGTGCTCGGCTCGGGCCTGATCGTCGGTTCGTTCTATGGCCTGGCGCCGCTGTATGCCTCCAGCCAAGGCTTGAGCACCGAGCAGATCGGTCTGTTCATGGGCTGCTGCATCTTTGCCGGGCTGGTGGTGCAGTGGCCGCTGGGCTGGCTGTCTGATCGCTACGACCGTGCGGTGTTGATCCGCAGTGCGGCGGTGGGGCTGGCATTGGCGGCGGCTCCGCTGGCGATCTTGCCCAGTGTGCCGCTGGAGGTCCTGTTTGCCATTGGCTTTGTGATTTCCTTGCTGCAGTTCTGCCTGTATCCATTGGCGGTAGCGTTTTCCAACGACCACGTGGAGAGTGAACGGCGGGTCTCGCTGACCGCCATGCTGCTGGTGACCTATGGCGTGGGCGCTTGTATCGGGCCGTTGGCGGCGGGGGTGCTGATGAAGGTGCTGGGCCCGCAGATGCTGTATGCGTTCTTCTTGTTCTTCGCCTTGGTGCTGGTATGGCGCATTCGGCCTAAAGCGGTTACGGGCTTGCACCAGGTGCAGGACGCACCGCTGGGCCACGTGGCGATGCCGGCCGCTGGATCGCCGCTGTCTGCAGCCCTCGACCCACGGGTCGATGAGCAGACGGTGCAAGACGTGATGCAGGCGCCGATTGCGGCGGAAGATACCGAGGATGAGCAGCAAGAGCAGGACATGCCTGCGGCGCAAGTCGACAAGCCGGCTTGAATCCTGCTGGCACAAATAGAGAAGCCACCCGAGGGTGGCTTTTTCATTTCTGCAGCAAAATCAATAATCGTCCTTGTCGAACCGCCGCGCCTCACGCTGCAGCTGGTAGACAAAACTCTCGATCTTGCGCTGCGCCTGACCATTGAGGTTATGGAAGCGCACACCGGCAAACGTCGTGTTGATCCGCTCTTCATAATGCAGATGACGCAGCTCCACCATCACATCGTTCAGCCCCAGCGGGCTGGCTGCCTTGAAACGCTCATACACCTGCCCCAGTTGCAGGCGCTCTTCGACGTTGCCGTCAAAGCGCATCTTGCAGCCGGTGGCGGAAATATCCAGCAGCTTGCCGCGCAGCGCGCCATTGCCCTTGAGGTGAGTGCCATCGAGCGTGACATCGACCAGCTGCGACAGCTTCAACGCAGCGCGAAAGGCATTACGCCGCTGGTGATAGGTCACTTCTTCCGGCAGTGGGCCGCGGTAGCTGCGGTGGCCGTCGATTTCGGTGATGGTCAGCGGGGTGTTGCATTCCCAGGCTATACGGACACCGTCGTGGAAGCCTTCGACGCGGAAGGGTTCGCCATTCTCGATGAATTTTTCGCCGTCGCGCGGGATCATCTCGTCCAGCGCCAAGGTGTTGCTGTCACGGTCCACATGCACCACGTAGCTTTGGAATCGCTGGCTGCGCTCATGGAAGGTGATGATCAGCGGATCGTGGCTATCCAGCAGCTGGCGCAGGTTGGCGGCAATCTCCAACGGAGTGCTCAGCACCTTAGGCGGCTGGGGAGCATCGGATTCATTGAACACGGGTTATCAATCTCCAGGCAAAAACAACACACGCAAGTAACGGCATTTTGCCAGTATGTTCCGTGCCTTGATAGAAATAATCACACTTGGCTGAGCGCCCGAGGCTTAGCCAGTGGCGAGGTCGCGCCACGGCTATCGTACAGCGACGGAGAATCGCCGCCGTTGAGGATTCTGATCTGGTTGGCCGTGACTTGCTGCTGCATCTGAATGATCCGGCCATTGGTCTCGTTGACCTGCTGGCAGGTGTCCATCAGTTGGGTCAGCACATCGAGTTGCTGCAAGATCAAGTCGCCATTTGGCGACTGCGCCGCGAGTGCCTGCACGCCGGCGCGATTGGCACTCAGGCCAAGGCTTGCGAGCAGGTTGTTGCGCCGCTGGCCCTGCTGTTCGAGCAATATGATCAACGACTGTTTGCGCGCCAGGATTTCTTCCAGCGCGACCATTTCCCGGCCATGCAGGGCCACTGCTTCGCTCTGTAGCAGCTCGAGCAGCTCCTGGGTAGGGGCGATGTCGTCTTCGATCAATTGCAGCAGGGTAGTATCGTGCATGGCTGGCTCTTGGCTTAAAGCGTCCTAGAAGTCAGCGCGACGAAGGGTCAGCGCTGAGCTTCGAAATCTAGCAGTTTGCTGGCGACCCGGCCGGCATCGACCTGGTAGCTGCCATCTGCGATTGCCTGCTTCAACTCGGCCACACGGGCACTGTTGACCACCGGCTGATCGCGCAGCTTGTCGCTGATCTTCTGCAACTGCTGGGCCTCTTGACTGAGGTGTACCGCTTCTCCGCTGACGCTGGAGCGCGCTGGCGCTTCACTGGTTTCGCCGGTTTTCTCGGCGTTGCCGGTCGCGGCAGTGCCGCGAACGCCGCCCGTAACGGACGGAGAGTTATTCAAACGACTGAAGTCGATGACCATGATCAGAAACCTCTGGGTATTTGGACGCTTGCCTTGTTTTCGGCCACCCCGAAAAAAACTTTAGGCACAAATGCATAGCCGCTTGTCAGCAAGCTCGCGCAACCCGTTTTCTGACACAGTTTAGGTAAAGCGGTTCCTTACCGCCAGCCCTGCTACATGGCCACCTCGACCTGCCCGGGTCCGGTGACCCGCGCCTTCACTACGCGTTTTGAGTTCAGATTGCGTACCCGGATCTGTTCGCTCAGGCCGCCCTTGCTCAGGGCTTCACCGGGCATGCGCACGCTCAGGCTGCCGCTGCGGGCGATGATCACCACGTGATCGCCCTTACGGATCACCTCGGCCTGTTCCAGGTGTTGCGGGGTCAAGACCTGATCAAGCACGGCCGGGCGCAACAGCTTCATGCCCAGCGCCTGGTCCAGGTCACTGAGAAAACCTTGGTTGAGTGTGCCGACGTCGCGTTCACGCAAGGCGACATCGCCTTCGCCCACCACACTCTCGCGCTTGAGTGGACGGACCATCACCACCACCTCACGGAACAGCTTGACCTGCGCCGGGACGAACACTGTCCACGGTGCGCTGCTGTCACAGCGCACACGCACCGTGACCCGACCCAGCGGCTGCGCTGGGCTTTCCAGCGAGGCGTCCAGCGCCTGGCTGCACAGCGGCATGCGCAGCCGTGGGTCGAGGGTGTTGACCTGGATCTCGTAACGCCCCGGGGTCTGGGTGGTGGCCAGGTAATCTTCGACGGTGAATTCAAGAAACCCTTGGGTGACACCGATAAGCTGTTCAGGCAAGGTTACTGTGTCCGCCAGCGCGCGAGTGCTGGGGGCGAGCAGGCACAACACGGCCAAGTGGCCGGCCAGCAGGCGCGTCAGTCGTCGGAAAAATGTCGTTTTCGTGTACATAGCGCTCAAAAAAGCAAAGCCCGTGCCGACTTTATAGGCAGGCAAAAAATGTAAAGGAGTCTGGCATGGCTGGTGTTATGGATTCGGTCAACCAGCGCACGCAGCTGGTTGGGCAGAATCGCCTGGAACTCTTGCTGTTCCGCCTCAATGGCGATCAGCTTTATGGCATCAACGTGTTCAAGGTCCGGGAGGTGCTGCAGTGCCCGGAATTGACCGTGTTGCCCAAGTCTCATCCGGTGGTACGCGGCGTTGCCAACATACGCGGGGCGACCATCCCAATTCTTGACCTGTCGATGGCTACCGGCTTGCCGGGCCTGAAGGAAGAAACCCGCAACAGCTTCGTGATCATCACCGAGTACAACACCAAGACCCAGGGCTTTCTGGTGCATTCGGTCGAACGCATCGTCAACATGAACTGGGAAGAGATTCATCCGCCACCCAAGGGCACCGGTCGCGACCATTACCTGACCGCGGTTACCCGGGTCGACAACCGCATGGTGGAAATCATCGACGTCGAGAAGGTGCTGGCCGAAGTGTCGCCGTCGTCCGAGTCGGTGTCTGCCGGCGTGGTCGATGCCGAGGTGCAGGACAAGGCGGTACTGCTGCGAGTGCTGACAGTCGACGATTCGTCGGTGGCGCGCAAGCAGGTCAGTCGCTGCCTGCAAACCGTCGGGGTCGAGGTGGTGGCGCTCAATGATGGCCGTCAGGCGTTGGATTACCTGCGTAAGCTGGTCGATGAGGGTAAGCGTCCGGAAGATGAGTTCCTGATGATGATCTCGGACATTGAAATGCCAGAAATGGATGGCTACACCCTTACCGCAGAGATTCGCAGCGATCCGCGCATGCAAAAATTGCACATCGTCCTGCATACTTCCCTGTCTGGGGTGTTCAACCAGGCCATGGTCAAGAAAGTCGGCGCCGACGACTTCCTGGCCAAGTTCAAGCCGGACGACCTTGCCCAACGGGTGGTCGACCGGATCAACGCGACGCATTGAAACGGCCGGGGCACGTCCCCGGCCCCAGCGATTGAAAAGAGGCGGCAGCATTGTCTACGGGTAATTTGGATTTCGAACAGTTCCGGGTCTTCCTGGAGAAAGCCTGTGGCATCCTGCTGGGCGAGAATAAGCAGTACCTGGTCTCCAGCCGTCTCAACAAGCTGATGGAGCAGCAGGGCATCAAGTCTCTGGGTGAGCTGGTGCAGCGCATTCAGAGCCAACCGCGAAGCGGCCTGCGTGAGCAGGTGGTCGACGCCATGACCACCAACGAAACCCTGTGGTTTCGCGATACCTATCCATTCGAAGTGCTCAAGAACAAAGTCATCCCTGAGTTCCTCAAGGGTAACCCTGGGCAGCGTCTGCGCATCTGGTCGGCGGCTTGCTCCTCCGGGCAGGAGCCGTACTCGCTGTCGATGGCCATCGACGAGTTCGAGCGCAGCAACCTTGGCCAGTTGAAAATGGGCGCGCAGATTGTCGCCACCGACCTATCCGGGGCGATGCTGACCAACTGCAAAAGTGGTGAATACGACAGCCTGGCGATTGCCCGTGGCCTCTCGCAAGAGCGTCTGCAGCGTTATTTCGACCCGAAAGGGCCGGGGCGCTGGGCGGTCAAGGCGCCGATTCGCAGCCGGGTCGAGTTCCGCTCGTTCAACCTGCTCGATAGTTACGCGAGCCTGGGCAAGTTCGATGTGGTGTTCTGCCGCAACGTGCTGATCTACTTCTCGGCTCAGGTCAAGAAGGACATCCTGCTGCGTATTCACAGCACGCTCAAGCCTGGCGGGTATCTGTTCCTGGGCGCTTCGGAGGCGCTCAACGGTTTGCCGGATCACTACCAGATGGTTCAGTGCAGTCCGGGGATCATCTATCAGGCCAAGTGATTGGCCCATGTAAAAAGGCCGGTGTCGCGAGACACCGGCCTTTTTGTTTTGCGTTGCTTGCACTGGGCTTATCGCCAGACAAGCCGCAGCGCTATCTCAGGGCAGGCTTAGAAGTCGTAGCGCACCTTGGCCGAGAACACGTCGGCATCAAAGCCCGACTTGCCGATGTAGTCGTAGTTCAGGCCCAGGGTCACCGCGCCCAGCTTGTAGTCCGCGCCCACACCCGCTTCATAGCTGTCACGCACGGCGCTGGCGCCATGGGTCACGAACGGCGTGTTGCCAAGCAGGAAGGTCGAAGTGCTGCTGGCCTCGTCGGCGGCAAAGTCGTGATAGGCCATCAGCTTGAACTGCGGCTCCAGGGTGCCGGCGCCCAGGTTGTAACTGCCCGCAACACGCATGCCGGCGCCCAGCTCGATGGCTTCGTAACGCTGGTCCTCGACCTTCAGAGCTGCAGACGAGCCCTTCTCGCGGTAGCCGTCGATTTCCACGCGGCTGTAACGCGCAGCCAAGCGTGGCTCGACCAGCAACTGCGGGCTGATCCGGTAGGTGTAGCCACCGACCAGGTTCAGGCCGAGCAGGTCGCTGTCATAGTCAGCCTTGGCCTTGGTGCCAGCGATCTCGCGTTTGCCTTGGTTGTCGTTCAAGCCATAGGTCAAGCTGGCATCGACGAAGTAGTTGCCTTGCTCGAAGCCGCCATACAGGGTGAAGGCGTGGCTGTCGACTTCAGTCTGGTTACCGCCTTTGCCGTTGACGTCGGTGTTGATGAAGCTATACGCCAGGCCCAGGGTGAGCTGGTCGTTGAGCTTGCCATCGGCGCCGACGGCGATACCGCGGCTGTAGGCGTTGTAACCGGCGATGCCGTCACGCTGACCTTGAGTGGCATCGCTGTACAGCGATTGCACCCACACGCCGGTCTCTTTGAAGGCTTCACCGGAAGAGGCGCCGCGCAGGCCGCTGGTGCGGCTACTGGTGACACTGCTGACCAGGCTTTGGCTGGTGGTGGCAGCCTGGGTGGCGCCGCCGTTGGTTTCCGGGGTCAGTTGCTCGGCGAGCTTGGCCAGCTCGGCGCCGCTGGCATTTGCCGCGGCGCGCAGCAGTGGATCGTTTTCGCCCAGCTTGCCCAGGATGCCGTCCTGGACCAGGGCGCCAAGCGAGCGCTTGTGGTTGTCCGAGCCACCATGCTGCTCAAGGATCTGGTCGATGCCTTGCTGGCTCTTGGTGGTGACCACCGCCACCACTTGATTGTCACGAATGACGCTGCTGTCGACATTGAGCAGGGCCGACGTGCTGGTGACGGCGATGGTGCCTTGTGGGTCGACATTCTCGCCGCTGGCATCGAGCACTTGCAGTTTGCCAGCCTCGATCAAGGTGTAGCTGCTGCCGTTGGCGCTGAAGTCGTTGCCGCGCGCGGCCAGTTTCAACTGGGCGCCTTGACCGAATTCGGCAGTGCCGCTGACCTGTACCACCGCCCGCGACGGATCGGTGTCGGCACCCAGGGTCAGGCCCAGTGCCGAGTTGCCCGCTACGTACAGGTTGCCGGCAATGCTGGTGTGCGCCGACTGCAGCGACAGCGTGGTGGCCAGGTTGTCGCTGGCCGAGCCGACATTGATCCAGCCGTTATCCTTCAGGCGAATGTTGGCGCCATCGGCGCTGCTGTCGGTGCCGGTGAACGAGGTGTCGCCCTCGACTTCGATGTTCGACAGGTCGATCAGGTTGCCGACGATGACGCTGCCTTTGCGGAGGATCAGCTCGACCGGGCGGTTAGCCTCGGAAGCGTCGATGGCTTCATCCTGGGAAATGATGCTGCCGCTGTTGTAGATGTTCAGGTCGCCGTGTTGCTGATACCAAGGCTGCAGACCAGGGCCATCGAAATCGACGTTGCCAATGGTGATCGCGGCGTCTTGGGCAATGATCTTGCCGGTGTTGAGCAGGTGGACACCGTCGGCGCTGCTCAGGCTGGCGCCATCGAGCATGATGCCGTTGGCATCTTCACCGGTGGCGATGATGGTGCCGTGGTTTTCGATGCCCGCCAGGTCAACCATGTCGCCGTACTTGCTGGTGGTGGCGTCGATGGCCGTGGCGCCATCGCCGCTGACTTCGATAGTGCCGAAGTTGATCAGCTTGCCCTTGATGGTGCCGCCTTCGAGGTTGATCCCGCGCGAGTCTTCACCTTTGGCGACGATGCGGCCGGTGCTGGCATTGACCAGGTCGCCTTCGATCAGCGAGGTGCCGGAGAAGTCCAGGGCACGGGCCACGTCGATTTCGCCATCGTCATCCAGCGGTTCGCCAATCGCTGCCAGCAAGCCTTGGTTGATTACGCTGCCGCCGATGTAGGCCGGATCGATCATCAGCGCGTTGGCGCCACCGCCCGTGGCGGTGATGCTGCCTTTGTTGATCACGTCGCCTTCGATGGTGTTGCGTGCCCAGCCCAGGTTGTCTTCCCAGCTGTCCATGTCGACGCCACCGGCAAAATCACCGGTGCTGTTAATGGTGCTGTTGAGGATCAGGTTGCCGGTGATGGTCGAGCCATTGAGCTCGATAGCGTCTTCGTCACTGCCGCCGGTATAGCTGCCAGTGAATTCGAGGTCGCCGTTATGGGTCTGGTGTTCGCTCTTGTAGCCGGCATTGGTCAGTTGCACGGTTTCGGCGAAGGCGGGCAGGGCGCTGGTGGTGATGGCCAGGGCCAGCAAGGTTTTGCGGAAGGTCAACGGAGCCACGGGTTCTTTCCTTGGAAAACAGTGGGAAAACAACGCGCATCCATGCGTGGCGTGAGACCTTCGATCCATAAGATAGTGGCCTCATGCCACATATCAGCGCGGTCGCGGATGCTAGCGTAATTGATGGCTAATTGACACTTTTGCCTGGCGTCAATTTTTTGCTTTGCCGCTTTTGCCGCTGATCGATTGCCGCTTGCCGCTGCGTGAGCGGAAGCAGTTTGCCGCTTTTCTGGCATGACGGCGTTGGCCGAGGTGGACCAAGCCCAGGCTTTCCGGGCTTTTCCAAGATTGGCACAGGCCTTGCTATAGCTTGGCCAACGACACTCCGGTCAACCGTCGAAGGTTTCCAGACATGAGCATCAGTTTCGACAAGGCGCTTGGCATTCACGAAAAGGCTCTGAGCTTCCGCGCCCAGCGCGCTGAAGTGCTGGCCAACAACATTACCAACGCCGACACGCCCAACTTCAAAGCGCGCGACTTGGATTTCTCCTCGGTGCTGGCCGCCGAGGCCGACAAGCAGCAGAAGGGGCGTATTGCCCTGGACCGGACCAACACCCGGCATATCGAGGCCGAAGGCCTGGCCATGGCCGACGACACCCTGCAATACCGCACGCCGATGCAGCCGTCGATCGACCAGAACACCGTGGATGCCCAGATCGAGCAGGCCAACTATGCCGAAAACGCGATCGGTTTCCAGGCCAGCTTCACCATGCTCAACAGTAAATTCAAAGGGCTGGTATCGGCCCTGCGCGGAGAGTGACCATGTCCCTTGCCAACGTTTTCAATATCGCCGGTAGCGGCATGAGTGCGCAGAACACCCGCCTCAACACCGTGGCGTCGAACATCGCCAACGCCGAGACCGTGTCCTCGAGCATCGACCAGACCTACCGTGCGCGTCACCCCGTGTTCGCCACCACCTTCCAGCAGGCCCAGGGTGGCGTAGGCCAGTCGCTGTTCCAGGATCAGGGTGAAGCCGGTCAGGGTGTGCAGGTCATGGGCATCGTGGAAGATCAGAGCAACCTTGAAGCGCGCTACGAGCCGAATCATCCGGCGGCGAACAAGGATGGCTACGTCTACTACCCGAACGTCAACGTGGTTGAAGAGATGGCTGACATGATCTCCGCCAACCGTTCGTTCCAGACCAACGCCGAGCTGATGAACACTGCCAAGACCATGATGCAGAAAGTACTGACCCTGGGTCAGTGATAAGGAATCCGGACCATGGCAATCGATACTTCAAACGGTGTGAACCTCAACGATGTGATCTCGGCATCGGGCGTCAGCACCGGCACTAAAAAGACCACGACCGATACGGCGTCCAAGACCGGTACCGATAGCTTGGGCAAGGATGCGTTCCTGCAGCTGCTGGTTACCCAGATGCAGCACCAGAACCCGCTGGACCCACAGGAAAACGGCGAGTTCGTTGCCCAGCTGGCGCAGTTCAGCAGCCTGGAAGGCATCACCTCGTTGAACGAGTCGGTCAATACCATTACCAACTCGCTGGGCTCGTCCCAGGCCCTGCAGGCCTCTTCGCTGGTCGGTCGCTCGGTGATCGTGCAGAACGACAAGGCGGTGGTCGACACGGCTGAGAGCTTCAATGCCCAGTTCGTTGTGCCGCAGGCCATCAGCGAAGCGAAGATCACCATCAAGGACAAGGACGGCAACACCGTCAAGACCATCGAGTTGGGCGAGCAGAAAGCCGGTTATGCCGACTTCATCTGGGATGGCACCAACGACAAGGGCGAGAAGGTCGATCCGGGTACCTATACCTTCACTGCCTCCACCACCGTGGAAGGCCAGTCGGTGCAGATGAACACCCTGCTGCCGGCCAAGGTAACCAGCGTCAGCTTCAGTGCCAATGGCGAGATGGTGCTCAACCTTGCAGGGGTGGGGAAAGTTTCCCTGTCCGACGTCCAAACCATCGGGATTTAAGGCCGACTAGAACGGCAAAAGGAGTAGCTATATGTCTTTCAATATCGGTCTTAGCGGTCTGTACGCGGCCAACAAGCAACTGGACGTTACCGGCAACAACATTGCCAACGTCAACACCACCGGCTTCAAATCCTCGCGCGCCGAGTTCGCCGACGTCTACGCTGGCGCCAACCGCCTGGGCGTGGGCAAGAACCAGATCGGTAACGGCGTGCGTCTGGCTGCGGTGTCCCAGCAGTTCTCCCAGGGCGACATCAACAACACCGGCAACGTGTTGGACATGGGTATCCAGGGCCAGGGCTTCTTCGTTCTTTCCGACAACGGCTCGCGGGTGTATACCCGTGCTGGCGCCTTCCAGACCAACAAGGACAACTTCGTGGTCACCTCGGACGGCCTGCGCCTGCAAGGCTACGCCGCCGACTCGAGCGGCAAGATCCAGAAGGGCGTGTTGAGCGACCTGAAGATCGACACCTCGGCGCTGGCGCCGAAGTCCACTACCCTGATCGACCAAGGCATCAACCTCAACTCCTCGGCTGATTCCATTCCGCTGATGGTCGATGACGGCAACAACTCCACGCCGCCGGTGCTGGTGCCCAACAAGGTCTTCGACCCGTCGGATGAAACCACCTATACCAAGTCGTTCCCGACCAAGGTCTACGACAGCCAGGGTAACGAGCACACGATGGAGCAGTTCTATCGTAAGACCGGTACCAACGAGTGGACCATGTACACCCTGGTCGATGGGCGCAACCCGTTCGACCCAAGCAGTGAGGTCCCGCTGACTGGCACCATCAGCTTCAACAGCGACGGTTCGGTAAGCTCCATGAGCGCAGATAACACCGGTCACCCAGCTGGCGCCTCGTTCAGCGTTACCAACAATGTCTTCACCATGACTGGCTGGGTGCCAGCGGCCAAAGATGCCTCGGGTAACTGGGCGGCCAATGGTGCTGAAGGCAATGCCGCAGGCATGCGTCTGTCGATGAACAGCACCACCTCCTACAACACTGAGACTGCGCGTATGTCGCAATCCCAGGATGGTTATGCCACCGGTATCCTGTCGAGCTTGAGCATCGACTCCACGGGTGTGATGTTCGCAAGCTTCAGCAACCAGCAATCTCGCGCCATTGGCCAGGTAGCGATTGCCAGTTTCGCCAACGAGCAGGGTCTGCAGCAGGTTGGTGGTACGCGCTGGACCGAGACCTTCTCCTCGGGTATCCCGGGCATCGATGCGCCGAAGACCGGCACCTTGGGTAGCGTTGAATCCAACTCGCTGGAAGCCTCCAACGTCAACCTGACCCAAGAGCTGGTCGAGCTGATCAAGGCGCAGAGCAACTACCAGGCCAACGCCAAGACCATCTCCACTGAAAGCACCATCATGCAGACCATCATTCAGATGACCTGATGGTTGTCTTGGGGGTTGGGGTTGCTGTGCAGCCCCACTTCCCCAGCGTACGGAATAGTCCATGAAAAAACTGATCATCACCTGCGCCGCCGCCTTCTTCCTGCTCCAGGCCCAGGCGGCCACTGCGCCCTGGTGGCGCTGGGAAAGCCAGGTCGATGGTCGTTTGGTCTGCTCCCAATGGTCGCCAGGGGAGGGGTGGAAGAAATTTGCCGGCCCGTTCAACAACGGCGGTTGCCGCGACATGTAATCGGTTTGCCGTCATCGGCAAGCAGGCGCCGGATATCCGGCGTCGACCTTTCCCTGATGTACCGCAAAGGCCCGTATTTACGGGCTTTTTAATGCTTTTGAAAAGTTGGTTCGGAACTTGCTTTATTGCCTGTACAGCAACGGCGAGCGGTAAGCAATCGCCAGTGCAGCGGAGGATGACTGTGGACAAGATGCTTTACGTGGCCATGACCGGCGCCAGCCAGAACGCGCTGGCGCAGAAGGCCCATGCCAACAACCTGGCGAACATTTCCACCAACGGCTTCCAGCGTGACCTGGAGCAGGCGCGTTCGATGCCGGTGTTCGGTGACAGCTTTCCGGCGCGCGCCTTTGCCATGAGCGAGCGTCCAGCCACTGATTTCAGTGCTGGTGCCATGGTCGAAACCGGCCGTGAGTTGGATGTCGCTGTCAGCGGTGACGGATTTATCGCGGTCCAGGCGCCAGATGGCAGCGAAGCTTATGTGCGCACTGGCAGCCTGAACATCGACGCACTTGGCGTGCTGCGTGCCGGCAACGGCATGCCGGTAATCGGCAACGGCGGCCCGATCGCCATTCCGCCAGAGCAGAAAGTTGAGGTCGGCGAAGACGGCACCATCAGTGTCCGTGCCATGGGTGAAGACCCGCGGGTGATGGCCGAGGTCGACCGGATCAAACTGGTCAATCCGGACACCAAGGGCCTGACCAAGGGTCTGGACGGAATGATCCACACCACCAATGGCCAGC
The DNA here is from genome assembly GCF_051129895.1 of Pseudomonas sp. Je.1.5.c. NCBI lineage: Bacteria > Pseudomonadati > Pseudomonadota > Gammaproteobacteria > Pseudomonadales > Pseudomonadaceae > Pseudomonas > Pseudomonas sp. Je.1.5.c. Next base: position 48,835 of record NZ_JBCPSP010000016.1, on the reverse strand, counting down.
CAGCCGATGTCGACAACAACGTCAAGGTTGTGTCGGGCTTCCTGGAGTCGAGCAACGTCAACGCCGTCGAGGAAATGACCTCGGTGCTGGCGCTGTCCCGTCAGTTCGAGCTGCACGTCAAGATGATGAACACGGCCAAGGAAGGCGATGAAGCCATGGCGCGTGTTTTGCAAATCGGCTAACCACATTTGAACGGGTGCCGTAAAACAGGCGCACGAGGAGAACACTAAATGCTTCCGGCTCTTTGGGTCGCTAAAACCGGCCTGTCCGCCCAGGACACCAACCTCACGGTCATCTCCAACAACCTGGCCAACGTCTCGACCACCGGCTTCAAACGTGATCGCGCCGAGTTCCAGGACCTGCTGTACCAGACCAAGCGCCAGCCAGGTGCCCAGTCGACCCAGGACAGCGAGCTGCCGTCGGGTCTGCAGGTCGGTACCGGTGTGCGCATCGTCGGCACCCAGAAGAACTTCCAGACCGGCAGCCTGCAGACCACCGAGAACCCGCTGGACATGGCAGTCAACGGTCGCGGTTTCTTCCAGATCCTGCAGCCGGATGGCACGGTTTCGTACACCCGTGACGGTACCTTCCACCTGAACTCCGACGGCCAGATCGTCAACGCCGATGGCTTCGCCCTGGAGCCTGCGATTGTCGTGCCCAACGATGCCCAGACCTTCACCGTCGGCCAGGACGGCACTGTGTCGATCACCACCGCCGGCAACCCGGCCGCGCAGATCATCGGCAACCTGCAGACCGCCGACTTCATCAACCCGGCCGGCTTGCAGGCGATTGGTAACAACCTGTTCCTGGAGACCGCCGCCAGTGGCGCGCCGCAGGTCGGTACCCCAGGCCTGAACGGCTTCGGCACCACCCTGCAGCAGACCCTGGAGAACTCCAACGTCAGCACCGTGGAAGAGCTGGTCAACATGATCACCACCCAGCGTGCCTACGAGATGAACTCCAAGGTCATTTCCACCGCTGATCAGATGCTGTCGTTCGTTACCCAGCAGCTCTAACCCTAAGGTCGCTGTCGCAGCGTCTGTTCCACCGTGAGGTAAGCGTCATGAATCGTCTGTTGTCCGTATTCGCCCTGGGGGGGGCGGTGTTGTTGGCCGGTTGCGTCGCGCCGACGCCCAAGCCCAACGACCCGTACTACGCGCCGGTATTGCCGCGCACCCCGTTGCCGGCGTCGGCCAACAACGGTTCGATCTACCAGGCTGGTTTCGAGCAGAACCTGTACAGCGACCGTAAGGCGTTCCGGGTCGGTGACATCATCACCATCACCCTCAATGAGCGCACCTCGGCGAGCAAGAGCGCCAACTCGCAGATCGACAAGGACAGCACCGCCAATCTCGGGCTGACCTCGTTGTTCGGCGCCGTGCCCAACACCAACAATCCGTTCGGCAGCGGCGACCTGTCGCTCGAAGCCGGCTACAGCGGCAGCCGTGCGACCAAGGGTGACAGCAAGGCAGCCCAGGGCAATACCCTGACCGGCTCCATCACTGTGACCGTGGCCGAAGTGCTGCCCAACGGTATCGTCGCGGTGCGCGGTGAGAAGTGGATGACGCTCAATACCGGTGACGAGCTGGTGCGTATCGCAGGGTTGGTGCGCGCCGATGACATTGCCACTGACAACACCGTGCCCTCGACCCGTGTCGCCGATGCGCGCATCACCTACTCGGGGACGGGTTCGTTTGCCGACGCCAGCCAGCCCGGGTGGTTGGATCGCTTCTTCATCAGCCCGCTTTGGCCTTTCTGAGTGCGGATGCCCATGTTCAACTTCAGGCAGCTGATTGCCGCAACCGTTCTTTTGTCCGCAGCGTTCGGCGCTCATGCCGAGCGCCTGAAGGACATCGCCAGCATTTCTGGCGTACGTACCAACCAGCTGATTGGCTATGGCCTGGTGGTGGGCTTGAACGGCACCGGTGACCAGACCACGCAAACCCCGTTCACCCTGCAGACGTTCAACAACATGCTCTCGCAGTTCGGCATCAAGGTGCCGGCGGGCTCCGGTAACGTGCAGCTCAAGAACGTCGCCGCGGTGTCGGTGCATGCCGACCTGCCAGCGTTTGCCAAGCCGGGCCAGGTGGTGGATATCACCGTCTCCTCGATTGGTAACTCCAAGAGCTTGCGCGGTGGCAGCCTGTTGATGACCCCGCTCAAGGGGATCGACGGCAACGTCTACGCCATCGCCCAGGGCAACCTGGTGGTCGGCGGCTTTGACGCCGAAGGCCGCGACGGCTCGAAGATTACCGTCAACGTACCGTCGGCCGGTCGGATTCCAGGTGGCGCCAGTGTCGAGCGTGCAGTGCCGAGCGGTTTCAACCAGGGCAATAGCCTGACCTTGAACCTCAATCGCCCTGACTTCACCACCGCCAAGCGCATCGTCGACAAGGTCAATGATTTGCTCGGCCCAGGCGTCGCCCAGGCGGTCGATGGTGGTTCGGTGCGCGTGACTGCGCCGATGGATCCAAGCCAGCGGGTCGATTACCTGTCGATCCTGGAGAACCTTGAGATCGATCCGGGCCAGGCGGTGGCCAAGGTCATCATCAACTCGCGCACCGGCACCATCGTTATCGGTCAGAACGTCAAGGTTTCGCCAGCAGCGGTCACTCACGGCAGCCTGACTGTAACCATTACCGAAGATCCGATCGTCAGTCAGCCAGGGCCATTCTCCAATGGCCAGACTGCCGTGGTGCCGCGTTCGCGGGTCAACGCCGAGCAAGAAGCCAAGCCGATGTTCAAGTTCGGCCCCGGCACCACGCTGGATGAAATCGTCCGCGCGGTGAACCAGGTCGGCGCGGCACCCAGCGACTTGATGGCGATCCTTGAAGCGCTCAAGCAGGCTGGCGCGTTGCAAGCTGACCTGATCGTGATCTGAGGACCGAGCATGAACTCCAAGAGCCTGGTTTCCAGCCCAGCCGACAGCGGTGCCTACACCGACCTCAATCGCCTGACGTCACTCAAGCACGGAGATCGCGACAGCGAGGCCAACGTGCGCAAGGTGGCTCAGGAGTTCGAGTCGCTGTTCATCAGCGAGATGCTCAAAGCCTCGCGCAAGGCCACCGATGTGCTGGCCGAAGACAACCCGATGAACACCGAGACGGTCAAGCAGTACCGCGACATGTACGACCAGCAGTTGGCGGTGAGCATGTCCCGCGAAGGTGGCGGTATTGGTTTGCAGGACGTGCTGGTGCGCCAGCTGTCCAAGCAGAAGAGCCCAGTGGCCAGTACCAGCCCGTTCCCTCGTGGCGAGGGCGCTGGCCCGGCCTTGTGGGGCAATAGGGTTGCCGAGCCGGTCCATGCAAGCTCCGGCAGCGCTGCGCGCAACGATGTGGCGGCGCTCAATTCGCGGCGCCTGTCGTTGCCGGGCAAGCTTACCGATCGGTTGCTGGCAGGTATCGTGCCGTCGGCGGGCAACCCTGCGGTTGCAACCAATACAGCGGCGATTCCTGCCCGCGATGGGCAGTTGGTCAATGGTGTGGTCAAGGGCGACTGGGAGCCGGCGCAAGCCTTCGCTGCTGCCGATGGCGGCACGCGCATCCTCGGCCGGGCCATGGCCCAGCCACCGCTGGCGCCGAAGAAAGCCTTTGGCAACAGCGACGAGTTCGTCGCCACCATGTTGCCGATGGCCGAGCAAGCCGCCAAGCGAATCGGCATCGATCCGCGCTACCTGGTGGCCCAGGCGGCGCTGGAAACCGGTTGGGGCAAGTCGGTCATGCGCAACACCGATGGCAGCAGTAGCCACAACCTGTTTGGCATCAAGGCCACCGGTAGTTGGCAGGGCGGTGAGGCGCGGGCGATCACCAGCGAGTTCCGCGACGGCCAGTTCGTCAAGGAGACCGCAGCGTTCCGTTCCTACGACTCCTACCAGGACAGCTTCCACGACCTGGTTAGCCTGCTGCAGAACAATTCGCGCTATCAAGATGCGGTGAAGTCAGCCGATAACCCAGAACAGTTCGTGCGAGAACTGCAAAAGGCCGGGTACGCCACCGACCCGAACTACGCCAGCAAGATCTCGCAAATCGCAAGACAGATGAAGTCGTACGAGAGCTACGCAATGCTCGGTACCACAACGCAACTTTAAGGGTAGGGATCCATGGCGAGTTTGATCAATATTGGCATGTCCGGGCTGGGAGCTGCCCAGTCCGGGATGTATACCCTGGGTAACAACATCGCCAACGCCGATGTCGAGAGCTACTCGCGCCAGCAAAACGTGCAGAAGACCAAGGGCGGCCAGCAGACCGGCCAGGTCTTCATCGGTACCGGGACAACCCTGGCCGACGTGCGCCGGGTGTACAACGCCTACCTGGAAAACCAGCTGCGTACCACCACTTCGCTGTCCAGCGACGCCACTTCCTACCTGAACCAGATCACGCCGCTCGATACCGCCCTGTCGAGCGCTGACACCGGTATTACCGCCGCCCTGCAGAGCTTCTTCAGCGCCATGCAGGATGCCTCGGCGAAGCCGACCGAAGATGCGTCGCGCCAGTTGCTGCTGACCAGTGCCCAGACCCTGGCCAAGCGCTTCAACACCCTGTCGTCGCAGCTCAACCAGCAGAACAGCAACCTCAACAGCAACATGGCCTCGCTCGCCACTCAGGTGAACAACCTGACCAAGACCATTGCCGATCTCAACGAGCAGATCTCCAAGGTCGGCGCCATTACCGGTCAGCCCAATGACTTGCTCGACCAGCGTGACGGCGCAGTGCGTGAGTTGACCGCACTGATCGGTGCCGATGTCGTCGAGCAGAAAAACGGCAACTACGACATCTACCTGAAGAACGGTCAGGCACTGGTGCTGGGCAGTACCACCCAGACCATCGGCGTTGAGCCAAGCGCGACCGATCCGACCCGCATGAGCCTGATCCTCAATCGCGGCTCGACCAAGATGGACATCACCAACAGCACCACCGGTGGTGAGCTGGGCGGGCTGATTCGCTACCGCAAGGAAACCCTCGACCCTGCGCTCAACGAGCTCGGCCGGGTGGCCTTGGTCGTCGCCGACGCAATCAACAGCCAGCTGGCCCAGGGCATCGACAAGAACGGCAACTTTGGCGCCAGCCTGTTCGGTGACATCAACAGCCTCAAGGCCATCAGCGAGCGCAGCGTGCCCAAGCTGGGCAACAGCGCAGGCTCCGGCAACCTCGATGTGACCATCAAGGACACCGGCAAGCTGACCACCAACGACTATCAGGTGACCTTCACCAGCGCCACCGAATACACCGTGCGCCGCCTGCCCGACAACACCGAGATGGGCAGTTTCGACCTCACCACCACGCCGCCACCGGTGATCGACGGCTTCACCCTGTCGCTCAATGGCGGCGGCTTGGCGGCCGGTGACAGCTTCAAGATCACCCCGACCCGCAATGCTGCGGCGAGCATCGAATCGGTGCTGACCGATCCCAAGCGCCTGGCCTTGGCCTCGCCGTTGACCGCCACCAGTGGCTCGGGCAACAAAGGTACCGGGGTGATCACCCAGCCGACCCTGACCACTGAACTGGACATCTACGATTCGGCCCAGCTCAGCGCCATGCAAAATGGCCTGAAGTACTCGACGCCGGTCAAGCTGGTGTTCGGTGACGACGCCAGCTCGCCGCAGTCGTACACAATGTTCGACGCCCAGGGTAACTCCATCGGCAGTGGCACCATCATCCCAGGCCAGGAAAACAAGCTGCAGCTGTCGGTGCCGATGCGCGACGCCAGCGGCAACGCGACGGGCGAAAGCTTCAGCTTCGAAATGAGCGTCTCCGGCGCGCCGAAGAATGGCGATAACTACACCGTATCGCTGACCGGCGCAGGTTCTGCCGATAACCGCAACGCCCAGTCGGTGATCGACCTGCAGACCAAGTCGACGGTCGATGTCGGGGACAACGGCAAAGGCATCAGCTTTACCGATGCCTACGCCAAGCTTGTGTCCAACGTCGGTGGCAAGGCCGGTCAGGCGAAGATGGACAGCGATGCCACCACCGCGCTGCACACCTCTGCACTGGACAGCCGCAACTCGTTGTCGGGCGTCTCGATCGACGAAGAAACCGGCAACCTGATCAAGTTCCAGCAGTACTACACCGCGTCGTCGCAGATCATCAAGGCGGCCCAGGAAACCTTCGCCACCTTGATCAACAGCCTTTAAGGAGCCGTAGACCGTGCGCATTTCCACTTCGCAGTTCTACAACACCAACAGCGCCAACTATCAGCGCAATTTCGCCAACACGGTGAAGACCCAGCAGGAAGCCAGCGACGGCATCCGCGTGCGCACTGCCGCAGACGATCCGGTTGGCGCTGCGCGCCTGCTGCAGCTTGAGCAGCAGCAGAACATGCTCAAGCAGTATTCGGGCAACATCACCAACGTGCGCAATGCGTTGGGCACGGCCGAAAGCACCTTGAACTCGATTGGCACCATCCTGCAGCGGGTCAATGAACTGGCAGTGAGCTCTGGTAACGCAAGCTTCACCGATGCCGATCGCAAGGCCAATGCCGATGAGCTGTCTTCGCTGGAAGACCAACTGTTCTCGCTGATGAACAGCAAGGACGAAAACGGCAAGTACCTGTTCTCCGGCTCCAAGGGCGACACCCCACCCTACGTTCGCAATGCTGATGGCACCTACAGCTACCAGGGCGATCAGAGCAGCCTGATGCTGCAGGTCGGCGACATGCTCAGCCTGGCCGCCAATGAGACTGGTTATGACGCTTTCGAGCAAGCGCTGAATACCAGCCGCAGCGAAACCAAGCTGACCGTGCCGAGCACTGACGATGGCCGCATCAGTCTGTCCAATGGCCAGGTCTCGGGTAGCTCGACGTTCAACGATCGCTTCCGCAGTGGCGAGCCGTACAGCATCGAGTTCACCAGTAGCACCCAGTTCAAGATTACCGATACCAACGGCAACGACGTCACCCTGGAAGCGACCCAGGGCGGCAAGTTCGACCCTAATGGCGAGAACACCTCGATCAATTTCCGTGGAGTCGACCTGCGTCTGGACATCACCTTCAAGCCCGGTGACGAGGTCGACTACGATGCCGCCCTGGCGGGTCATACCTTCACTTTGGGGGCCAAGCCAGACTCCATCAGCGGCACCCGCAGCCCAGGCAACGGTGCTTCCGGCAGCCAGGTCACCGGCGCCAGCATTACCGATGAGTCGCTGTACAAGGCCGCATTCCCAGGCGGTGGGGCGATCCTGAAGATTTCCGACAGCGATCCGACCAAGTTCGATTTGTATGCCGCCCCCTTGGATGCAAACAGTCGGCCGATCGGCAGTGGCACGCTGGCGGGTACCGGCTCCGCCGCCGACCCATTCACCGCGACTGCGGCAGGCGTGACATTCGAGCTCTCCACAGCCCCGGATGCCGGCGACTCGTTCGCGATCAAGGCGGATACCCACCAGACCCAGAATGTCCTCGATACCATCGGCCAGCTGCGTACCGCGCTGATGACACCGATGGACAAGGATCCGGCGGCCCGGCAGAACTTCCTCGCCTCCCTGGACTCGGCCATCGGCAACATCGCCAGCGCTACCAACCAGGTGTCCTCGTCGATCAGTGCCATTGGTGGTCGCGGCCAGGCGCTTGACGTCCAGGCCGAGACCAACGAAGCCTTGAGCACCGAGAATCTGAAGACGCAGAGCTCGATCCGCGAAAGCGATCCGGCCGAAGTAATGCTGCGCCTGCAAATGCAGACCAACATGCTCCAGGCCTCGTTGCAGGCCTACGCCAAGGTCGCAGGCCTGTCGCTGGTCAACTACATCTGATCGAAACCTGGTAAGCGAGGGGCCTGCTCGCCGGGCCTTCCTCGCCGCCGCTGAATGGTTTGGCGGCGGCCGCACCCAAAGGATTGCGGCTCATGCGGGGCCTAGGGAGCAATCACTCCCGCCTCGATGGAGTGCCAATCACTTCGAACAGATTGAACAACCGCTTAAGTGAGCCCTCGTGAACGCAAGCCCCCTCGTCAGTATTGCCATCCCAGCGTTCAATCCTGAGTTTTTCCGCAGCACGTTGAGCAGTGCGCTGTATCAGGACTACCCCAACCTTGAGATTGTCGTCTGCGATGATAGTCGAGGGCCTGAGATCGAGGCGATCTGCCGAGAGCTGGGCGAGGGATCGGCAGTGCCGGTGCGCTATCAGCGCAATTCCGAGCGGTTGGGCTTTGCACGTAACCTGCTGGCGTGCCTTGAGCAATCCTCAGGGCAGATGATCAAGTTCCTATGTGACGACGACACCCTGTTCGGTGGCTGTGTGCGTGCCCAGGCAAAGGTTATGCAGGACTGGCCGCACATCAGTCTGGTGATCTGCCAGCGCCTGCTGTGCGCTGCCGATGACGTGCTGTTGCCGTCGCGGGCGCTTAACTTTGTCATTTCGACGCGTAGCGCAGTGCTCAATGGCACTGATCTGTTGGCCAGTATCGCCGACAGCGCCCCTAATCTGTTTGGCGGGCTGAGCCACGCCTTGCTGCGTCGTGCTCAGGTCGAGCAGTACATGGCGACCTTGGTTCAGGACGGGCAAGGCTTTGCTGCGCGCCTGGACCTGGCCTTGTATGCCTGTGTGTTGCGCCGTGGCCACTTGTGCAGCCTGGATCAGGTGCTGAGCCTGGAGCGCGTTCACCCCGGCCGATTGAGCCATCAATCGAGCATGACCAGTGCCTACCAGGCCGAAACCGAGTGGCTGACGCAAATGCTCGGTGCCAGTACTGCCGAGGCCGCCCCGGCCGATGGTTGGGTGCGCTACCAGTCACTAGCTGATTATGCCGGCGAGGCGCAACCTGCCTGGGAGGAGTTCGACCTGCGCCGTTATTTTGCCGGGCAGATGGCTAACTTCAATCAATACGTCGGCACCAACAGCCTCAGCTTTGCCGAGCTGTATGGCGAGTGGCTCGAGTGCCGCAGCCTCACAGCGGGCCAGCAGCGCCTTCTGCCCAAGCGCATCGAGCAATGGCCAAGTCAGCCACGGATCGTGCCCGTGGTGTTCTGTGAGGAGGGCGACCAGGCTGGGTTACGTCTGACCCTCGACAGCCTGGCCGGGCAATCCTACCCCGCGCATCGGCTGTTGGTGGTAGGCCCTGCATCGCTGCAGGCGGTGGCAGGCGGCCAGGCCCAGTACCTGAGCGCTGAGCAGGCGACGGCGGCTACGCTCAACCCTTGGCTGCTAGGTGCTGATCAGGTCGACTGGATGTTCTTGCTGCGTGCGGGTGATCGCTTGCATGAACATGCCTTGGTGATCATGGCCGAGCGCATGGCGCTGCGCACTGACAGCGTGTGCCTGTACACCGATGAGGGTGCCAATGACAATCTGGCGCCCTCCAGCCCAATCTTCAAACCCGACTTCAACCTGGACCTGATGCGCAGCGTGCCCTATGTGGGGCGAATGCTTGCATTCAACGTACCCGCCATTCGTGCGCTGGGCGGCTTCGATGGCCAGTTCGCCAGCTTGGCGCCCCAGGATCTGCTCTGGCGTCTGGTCGAAGCCCATGGCTTGCAAGTGGTCGAGCATATCGCCGAAGTGCTGGTGCAGTGTCAGCACAGCTACGCCGATTGGTTGACTGAAGCCAGCGCCCAACTACACGCACCGCGTGTCGTGCAGGCGCATTTACAGCGCCTGGGGGTGAGTGCTCAAGTGTCTGGCGGCGAGGGTGGTATGACCGCGCGCGTGACTTACCTGCATGAGCAGGCCGCTGGAGTATCGATTCTGATCCTGGCCATGGACGATGTGCAAAGGTTGATGCGCTGTGTGGAATCGCTGCTTGAGCATACTGCCTACAGCCATTTCGAGATCATCCTGATTGCACATGACGATACCTCAGCGGATGTACGCGACTGGTTGCGGGCCATGGCTGAGCTTGGCAGCGCGCAAGTGCGCTGTGTCGCAGTTGCTGCCCAGGGCCGTGCTGCCAGTCTCAATCAGGCTAGCCAGCACGCCCGAGGCGAGTACCTGTTGCTGCTCGATGACGCTTGCCTGCTGTTCGATAAGCAATGGCTACAAGAGTTGATGCAGCATGCCCAGCGTCCTGAAGTCGGTGTGGTCGGACCTAAACTGCTCGATGGTGATGGCGCGGTGGTGTCCGCCGGGTTGGTGCTGGGCATGCACGGGGCAGCTGGTAGTTCGCAGGTCGGTTGCGCGGCCAATGCTGACAGCTACATGAACCGTCTGCGCCTGGTGCAGAACTGGAACGCGCTGGCCCTGGATTGCCTGTTGATCCGCCGCGCACTGTTCGATGAGTTGCAAGGCTTGGAGGCAGACGCCTTGCAGCACGGCCTGTTCGATGCCGATCTGTGCTTACGGGTGCGTACATCAGGCTATCTGGTGGTGTGGACGCCGTTCTCGAAGGTCGCCAAAGTGTCCGCCGCCGAGCCGCTGGCGCTCTGTGCGCAGGGCCTGGAAGCGGATCGAGATGCCTTCTACGAACGCTGGCTGGCCTGGGTCGCCGCTGATCCGGCATACAACCGCAACCTCAGTCTGAAACTTGCCAACTTCAACTTCGAGCCAGGCCTTCGTACCGGCTGGAACCCCTTCATTGCCAGAGCCATGCCCTCGGTGCTGGCCCTGCCGAGCAATGCCACGGCCATCGGCCACTATCGGGTAGTGCAGCCGTTCAGTGAGCTTGAGCGAGCGGGCTGGATTCAGGGGCGGATCGACTACAGCAGCTCTGACCTAATAGAGCTTGAGCGGGAAAAACCCGATGTGGTGATCCTGCAGTGTCGCTACACACCGGCCAATCTCAAGGACATGGCGCAGTTTAAGCGCTTCTCCAGTGCGCGTCGGATCTACGAGTTGGACGATTACATCATCGAGCCACCGAAGAAGAACGACCATGCCCGCAACATGCCCAGCAACATGCGCGAGCTGGTCAGCGGCGCGATTGCCCTGTGTGATCGGGTGGTGGTTTCGACCGAGCCGCTGGCCGATGCTTTGTCGCACCTGCATCACGACATTCGCGTCGTGCCGAACATGCTTGCCGCTTCCTTGTGGAGCGGCCTGAGCAGTCAGCGCCAGAGTAGCGCGCGGCCACGGGTGGGCTGGGCCGGGGGCACTAGTCATCGCGGCGATCTGGAACTGCTGCTGGACGTGGTCAAGACCCTCGCTGATGAAGTCGACTGGGTATTCTTCGGCATGTGCCCGGAGGGCTTGCGTCCCTACATCAAAGAGTTCTACGACACCCTGTCGTTTGCCCGCTATCCGCAAAAGCTGGCCAGCCTCAACTTGGATCTGGCCCTGGCGCCGCTTGAGCAGAACCTGTTCAACGACTGCAAGAGCAACCTGCGCTTGCTCGAATATGGCGCCTGCGGGTTCCCGGTAATCTGCACTGACACCAAAGCCTATGCCGGCTATCTGCCCTGCACGCGGGTGCAAGAAAACACTACCGAGCAGTGGCTGGAGGCAATCCGCATGCACTTGAACGACCCGCTGGCCAGCTACCGCCAGGGCGACGCGCTGCGTGAAGCGGTGCTGCGCGATTACGTGCTCAATGAACACCATCTGCAGCACTGGGCCAACGCCTGGCTGGCAGACTGAACCTTGGCACCCGGCGCTGCCGGGTGCTGCAACGACAACCTCGACAGGTGCTCTATGATCGAAATCGCAACCGGGTCGCCCGCTGATGTGACCGTTGTCCTGCTTGGCCATGACCAGGCAGATCACCGCGCCCGAGCGCTTCACTACTATGCCCAGGCCGGTATCGCTTGCCATGCCCTGGAACCTTTGCTGAGCACCTGCACCGGCGCTGTCTGCAAGGCGCGCCTGGAACTGGTGGTGGCGCAGCTGGACACGCCCCTGGTCAGCTTGGCGCTCGATGCCGACTTCATCCTGCCAGCGGCGCTGGCTGGCGCTGCAAAAGCCCTAAGCGCGCAACCGCAAGCAGTAGCGGCCCAGGGCTATGCGCTGGTGTATGCCGCGGGCAAAGGGCAGGTGGCCTACCACCGGCGGGGTTCGGCGTTCGCTGCTGGCCAGGTCTGCGGCACCCGAGCGCGTCTGCAGCAGTATGCCCAGGCCGGCCAGCAGGCGTGGCGTGCGCTGCTGCGGGTACCGGTACTGCAGGCGGCATTGGCCAGTGTCCCGGATGAACTGGACTTTGCCGGCTTCCGGGTTGCCCTGTCCTGCGCGATCCTCGCCCAGGGGGCCGTCGCTCACCTCGAGCAAACCGACGTAGTATGTGAGTTCAGCCCCTGCACCCTGACTGCCGCGGCGCGCGAAGAGCGGTTGGCGCAGACGGTTCGCGTCCTGCGCCAATGGGATGCGCAGCAGCAGGCTGCGTGCGCGGATGATACCGGCTTTGCCGTGCTCAATCAGTTCGTGCGTGGCACTTACGATCAAGGTGAGGCCGACCTCTTGTTCACCTCGCGCTGGACCAGCGTGATCGATGATCCCGAGCGCGATTTCGAGCCTCGTCAGTACGTCGAGCTGCCGTACTACAACGCCCCATTGTTTACTCGGCTGAGCGCGATTGAGTTCCTGTGTCACGCATGGCCGACCGGCCTGGCGCAGCACAAAGCCTTGGAAGGTGTGTGGGTACGCCAGCGTGAGCTGGTGCAAACGCATCCCAACGATACGCCGGAAAGTCTGCAAGAGCGTTACTGGCAGGCGCTGGCGCTTGGCCTGTTCAACCCGCAGATCTGTCAGTTGCTGCAGCCGATGCTCGACGCTGACAGCGCCCGTGCCCGCGAAATGGCTGACTGGCTGGGGCGTCTTGAACAGGTGCCAGGCGTCAACCCGCAGCAATGGTTGCAGGCCACAGCCTCCGGTCAGGCCCTGGCGGCCATTGCCGCGGCCACTCCGGACGAAGCAGGCCGTCAGCGTGTTCTGGCGCACCTTGCGCGCAATCCGGGAGCGACGATCGCTTTCGTCGTGGTCGATCTGAAAAATGATGACGCGGCCCTGCAGGCCACCTTCGACAGTCTGTTGGCCAGTGGTATACGCAACTTCAAGCTGGTCGTGCTCAAGGCAGGCAAGCCGCCAGCGATCACCACGGCGCGCGATACCTTGCATTTCATTCAGGTTAGCGAAAGCAACTGGGTGACTCATCTGAACCAGGCGGTTCGACAACTGCCGAGCGAGTGGCTGCTTCTGATGCAGGCGGGTGAAGTGTTGCTTGCTGGTGGCCTGCTGCGCCTGTTGGTGGAACTGGGAGAAGCGCCTGCTTGCCACGCCATCGTTGCCGATGAAGTGCAGCGTGATGAGCCGGGGCGGTTGCTCACTGTTCGTCGTCCAGGTAGTGACCTGGACCTGTTGCGCAGCCAGCCGGGCTTGATGTCGCGGCATTGGCTGGTGCGCCGCGAAGCAGTGCTGGAACTTGGCGGTTACAGCGAAGAGCAGCGCGAAGCGCTGGAATACGACTTGTTGCTGCGTCTGGTCGAGGCGCATGGCACCGGCGTGTTGGCCCATATGGACGAATATCTGCTGATTGCCGCGCAAGCACCGCAAGCCCTCACGGCGCAGGCGCGCGGCATCCTCGGTCGGCACCTGGGCAACTTGGGTTACCGTGCCCAGGTTAGCGAGCAGGACGGGTCGGGGCTGGTCATCGACTTCCGTCATTCGGCGACGCCCCTGGTGAGTATTCTGGTCGCCAGCCAGCCCGGCTCTAGCCAATTACAGGCATGCTTGACGGGCATACTGCAGCGCACCCGTTATCCACGTTACGAAGTCGTCGTGGCAGTTGCCAGCGAGACCGGTGGGGAGTCTGTGCAGGCTTCGGGCAACCGTGTACGGGTGGTGGGCGGCCCGGCGCAAGCCACTGCCGAGCAGTTGCTCAACCTGGCGGCTAGTCATGCCCAGGGCGAATTCCTGGTGGTGCTGTCCGAGCACAGCCAAGTGATTTCTCCGGCCTGGATCGAAGGCCTGCTCAATGAAGCACAGCGTCCTGAGGTTGGCCTGGTAGGTGCGCGCTTGCTGGCGCAGGACGGCACATTGGTCCATGCCGGTTATGAGTTGTTGGCACACGCCCAAGTGTACAGCCCATGGCAGGGTCTGCTGGGGACTGAAGTGCAAGATAATCCTTGGGTACAGTCGGTACGCAGTTGTGCGGCTGTTTCGGCGCAGTGCCTGATGATCCGCAAGGAGCTGTTCGAGCAGTGTGAAGGCCTGCAGTCTGGGCCGGATGCTGCTATCGAGCTGAGCTTGAAAGTGCGCGATGCTGGCCTGATAGTGCTCGGCACGCCGCGTTCGCAACTGCTGGTGAGCAGTGGGCGAGGAGAGCAGGGCGAGCAAGCGCCGGAGTTGGCGCAACGGTGGCCTGGGTCATTCACGGGTCGCTCGCGGTTTGCCAGCGTCGCGCCGGTGGCTGACGCGCCTGAGTGGCTGGCCCAGCTAGGTTAACTGGCGCGGGATTTGCAAAGTCGGGCCAAGTGCCCGACTTTTTTATGTCTGAGTGGCAGGATATTGACGTAGCAAAACGCGCTCTTTGTGCTTGCAGGGGCGCGTGGAGATCCGGCTTGCGGTAGAGGTTGGCGATGCAAAAGAAAGTGGCGATAGTGCAATCGAACTACATCCCGTGGAAGGGATATTTCGACCTGATCCGCAGTGTCGATGCGTTCGTGCTGTACGACGACGTGCAGTACACCCGCTCCGATTGGCGCAACCGCAACAAGATCAAGACCGCCCAGGGTGAACACTGGTTGAGCATCGCGGTGCAGAAAAAGGGTCGACTGGGCCAGCTCATCAACGAAGTGCAGATCAGCGATGCAGGCTGGGCCGCAGCGCATTGGAAAACCATCGAGCAGAGCTACCGGCGTGCCCCTTGCTTTGCGCAGATGGAAGGCCCTATTCGCGCCCTCTACGAACAGGCGGCCAGCTTGCCCGGGTTATCGCAGGTCAACCACCTGTTCATCGCCGGTTTGTGCCAGTTGCTCGGTATCCATACGCCGTTGTACCGCTCTGAAGCGCTTGGCCAGGTAGAAGGACGCAACGAACGCCTGGTGCACCTGTGCCAGGCATTGGGTGCCAGTGAGTATCTCTCAGGCCCAGCTGCCAGTTGTTACCTAGACCAAGCGGCATTCGCCGCATCGGGTATTGCGGTTTCCTATATGAGCTATGCCGGCTATCCGGAGTATCGGCAAGTGTTTGGCGAATTTCAGCACGCGGTGAGCGTGATCGACCTGTTGTTCAACACTGGCGCCGATGCTCCGGCTTTCCTTGAGCGCCATGGTGCCTGATCGCCGCAGTCGGTGATTGGCGTACTAACGACTTTACCTTGGAGTTTTCAGCTCGATGTCGACACCCTTGCAGTTGGATGGGCAGGACCTGGAACTGGCCAAGGCGCGTCTGCGTCTGATGTATGCCAAGCCCGAGCATCCCTACTACATCATGGCACCTGCCTACCGTGAGACGTCCTCGGGTATCGTGGCGCTGCACTACCTCTGTCACATGCTCAACCTCAGCGGCCGTGAGGCCTATATCTGCCGGACCGAGACAGTCAATCCTGAACTGAAGACGCCGTTGCTGGACTCAGCTATCGCCGTGCGCCATTTGAGCGAAGGTAAGACGCCGATCGCCATTTACCCTGAAGTGGTCGAGGGCAATCCTTTGGGGTGCGCAGTGGTTTCGCGCTTTTTGCTCAATTTCGAAGGGGCGATCTCTGGTCGCGGCATGCAGGCGCGCAGCGACGATCTGCTGTTCTTTTATGCAGCGCCTCTGGCCGAACGATTGGGGCTGAGCGAGTTCGACCTGTTGTGCCTGCCGGCGATCGACATCGGGCTGTTCTCGCCGCCGCCGGCAGGCGCGGTGCGTGAAGGTCGTTACCTCTATCAGAACCGCCATCCGCTGGAGCAGATCGACTACACGCAATTGCCTGACGATATTCGCCTGCTCAGTGTCGCCAATCCACTGAGCCTGTCCGAGTTGGCCAGTTTGCTGCGCAAGGCCGAGGTGCTGTACAGCCATGAGTGGTCGATGACCTGCGTGATGGCTGTGCTCTGCGGGTGTCCGGTGCTCTTCATCCCGGGGCACGGGATTGACGAGCAGTTCCTCAACCTGGGGTTCTTTGGCAATGTCGGCTTCGCCATGCTCGACCAACCGCAAGCGCTTGAGCAGGCCCGTTCGACCCTGCCACAGGCGTTGACGCAATACGTCCAGCGCACCGCAGGGTTCTGGCAGCAATTGGATGTTTTCATCGCCAAGACTCAAGCGGCTGCCGAGCGCGAGACGCAGGGCAATCGGCGCGGTGCGCTCGACTGGCTGCGCCAGCGCTATCCGCAGCCGACGCCGCTGCAACTGATCCAGCAACGCCTGGCCAGTCCAGCGGCACCGACTCTTGCCATCGTGGTGCGCGACGGGGCAGATCCGCAGGCGTTGGCCCGCACCCTGCAGAGCCTGCAGCAAAGCTTGTATCAGCGTTATACGGTACATGTGCTGGGCAACTCGCGGCCAAGTCAGGCTCAGGTCGATTGGCTGGAGGGTGGGGTCGAGCAAGCTGTGCCATTGATCAACGGTCTGCTCGAACGCAGTGATTGCCAGTGGTTGATGATTGTCGATGCTGGCGAGACGTTCACCCCCTGTGGCCTGCTGGCGGCCGCCCTGAAACTGCTGGACGGCGACCCCACTTGCCTGGCGATGTATGCCGATGAAGCCGTGCAGGTGAAGGACGGTTTGGTCGATATTGCCCTGCGCCCGGATCTGGACCTGGACTTGCTGCTGGCGTTTCCAGCCAGTCTGTCTCGCCATTGGTGCTACCGACGCGAGGCCCTGTTACAGCAGCATGGCTTTGCTCCTGAGGGTGGGCGCGCCTTCGAGCTGCATGCTCAACTGCGTCTGATCCAAGCACATGGCCAGGCAGCCGTGGAGCACGTCAGTGATGCGCTGCTGGTGGCCAACGCGGTGCGGGCGCAGATCTGCGCCGATGAGCATGCGGTGATCACCGACCATCTGCGCACCAGCGGTTATCCGCAGGCTCAGGTGATCGACTTGCCCGGCGCGCCGGGTCGTTACCGCATCGATTATGGCCATCAGCAAGACGCCACCGTCAGTGTACTGATCTACCTGGAAGGATCTTTGCTGGCGTTTCAGCGCTGTCTGGAAAGCCTGCTGATGCACACCACCCACAACGCCTATGAAGTGATCCTGATCGATCCTGGCAGCGATGACCCGGACTTGCTGGCCTGGCTGCAAATGGTCAGTCAGATGGATGAGGCGCGCTTTGCGGTGTTCCAGTTCATGCCTGGTCAGTCGCGTGCGGCCATGTGCAATGCCGCGGCGCAAGAGGCGCGGGGTGACTACCTGGTGTTGCTCGATGCGGCCAGCGCAGTGCTTGAGCCCGACTGGCTGCAAGCGCTGCTCAACCACGCCCAGCGCGCCGAAGTGGGCGCGGTGGGTGGCAAGTTGTTCGACCGCGAAGGCAGCATCCAGCAGGCCGCGTTGCTGCTTGGCGCTAGCGCCAGCATTGGCCAGTTGTTCCGCGGCATGCCAGCCCAGGATGCCGGCTACATGGGCCGGCTTGGCCTCGAACAGCGCTGCGCGGCGCTGGGCGGTAAATGCCTGATGATCAGGCGCGAACTGTTCCTGCAGGCGGCAGGGCTGGATGTCGATCCGCTGCTGGCGCCATGGGCCGAGGCTGATTTGTGCTTGCGCCTGCACCAGGGCGGTTACGTCAACGTGTGGACCCCGCATGCCCGCCTTCTACAGGACGCGCGCGGCCAGCGCAGGCCGAGCGCCGAGCAGGAAGATGCCTTGTATGCGCGCTGGCTGCCGCTGCTAGCCCGAGATCCTGGCTATAACCGAAATTTTTCCCTGCGCGATGGCGAGGCATTCGCTCTGCAGGACAACGCCCTGTGCTGGTCGCCATCAGCTGATGCTTTGCCTAAAGTGCTGGCTTGCCTGGGCGAGCAGCAGCCAGGCTCTGCGACACGCTTATTAGAGCCGCTAACGGCCCTTGAGCGGGCCGGGCAGATCGAAGCTGCAGCCACCACCGGTTGGTTGTCGGCAGTTGAAATCGAGCGCTTTTCGCCGGCAACGGTGGTTATGCAGCGGCCGCTCGACGATGACGGGCTATTGGCCTTGCGCAGGCTGCGGGCCTTCTCGACGGCGTTCAAGGTATATGACCTTGATGGCTATCTGCCGGCGATGGATCTGGCCATTGGCATGAATGCCGAGCAACTGCTCGAGCGTCTACAGCAGGGCATGCTCCAGGCCGACCGGGTAATGGTCGCAAGCCCAATGCTGGCCGAACTGCTTCAGGGCCAGCACGAAGACGTGTGCCTGTTGCAGAGCGCCCTGCCAACAAGCTGGGGGCGTTTGAGCGCGCAGCGCGGCGTGGCCGACAAGCCCCGCGTGGGCTGGTTGGGTGGCAAGGACAGCGGTTTGCTCAGCGAGGTGCTGCCGGCGCTGGCCAATGAGGTGCAGTGGGTAGTGCTTGGCGATTGCCCGGCGTCACTGCAGCCATTGCTTGCCGAGCGTCACCCGGCACCCCAGTGGAACGACCTGGGGCCTGCATTGGCGGCGCTGGATCTCGACCTGGCCCTGGTGCCGATGAGTGACAGCTTGAGCAACCACTGCTCGGCAGACCTGCGCGTGCTTCAACATGCAGCCTGTGGTCATCCGCTGATCTGCAGCAGGAGCCCCGGTTTGGTCGGCAGCGATGTACTGCCGCTGAGCCGCGTCGACAACACGGCCAATGATTGGATACGGGCGATCCGTCTGCACCTTGAGGATCCTCAGGCGTCAGCGGCGCTGGGCGAAGAGCTGCGCAACCAGGTGCGTCACAACTGGTTGCTGCAGGGTGAGCGACTGCAAGCCTGGCGGCGAGCTTGGCTGCCCGGATAAGGCAGGCCAGTCATTGAATTGCGCACATCGATCCGACTCATGCGAGAACAGAGGCACAGATGAACAACACGCTTGATACCTATATCGCGGCATACAGCGACAGCTTTGGCTACGCCTATGACAACAACATCATGCTGAACTGGTATCCGCGGCGCATCATGCAGTTGTGCGGGCCACAGCTCAGCCTGCTCGAGTTGGGTATCGGTCATGGCTTCTCGACCCAGCGGTTTTCCAGTTACTTTCGCACGCACACGGTGATCGACGGTTCAGCGTCGGTGATTGCCCAGTTCCAGGAACAGTATCCGGACTGTCAGGCGCACATTATCGAAAGCTACTTCGAGACCTTCGAAACCGAGCAGCGTTTTGACCTCATCGTCATGGGTTTTGTCCTTGAGCATGTACAAGATCCGCAGCAGGTGCTGCGCAAATTCAAGCAGTACCTGGCACCCGGTGGGCGCTGCTTCGTGCTTGTGCCGAATGCGCAATCGCTGCACCGTCGCTTTGGTCACGCTGCCGGGTTGCTTGATGACATGATGACGCTGGGGGCCGGTGATCATCAGCTTGGGCATCTGCGTGCCTACTCGCTGGCGACCCTGACCGAGGAGCTGGAGCAAGCAGGGCTGCGCGTCGTGCGCAAAGAGGGGCTGTTCCTCAAGCCATTCATGACCTCGCAGATGAGGAGCCTGAACCTCAGCGATAACATCACCACCGCCATGTGTACCGTGGCTATCGACTACCCTGAGCTCAGCTGCGCGCTGATGCTCGAAGCGACCCTCGCCGACCAATGAACAGCTTGGTGATCGGCAGTACCTCGACGCTAGGCAAGGCCATTGCTCAAGCGCTGTCACGGCATGGCCCGGTGAAAATGGCTGGGCGTCGGCAGGCAGACGTGGCGTTCGACCTAATTCACGGCGCGCCAGCCGACATCAGCGACACGTTTGACGTGGTGGTGCATGCCGCTGCCGATTTTGGCGGCAACGCACCAGAGGACTTGATTCGCGCCGAACAGGCTAATAGCGTCGGCACCCTGGCTGCCTGTCAACTGGCGGAACGCTGTGGTGCACGGCAGGTGATCCTGCTGTCCTCACGCTCGGCCGGTTATCAGCCGGGCGATCGATATTTCGGTATCTACGCACTGTCCAAGCGCCATGCAGAGGAGGTCGCGAGCTTGTACTGCACGACCCGCGGCATGACCCTATGCATTCTGCGCCTCAGCCAGGTGTATGACAGTCAGGCCCTGTGCCGTGCGCACCAACCCTTGCTCTATGCCATCGCCGACAACGCTGCTGCTGGCAATACCGTCAACCTCCATGGGGGCAACGATGCCCGGCGCAGTTACTTGCACCTGGATGATCTGGCCGAGATTTGTGCGCGCGTGGCCAGTGGGGGTATCGGCGGCCTGTACAACTGCGCTCATCCGCAAGACCCACGGCTTTCCGAGATAGCCTTGGCGGCCATCGCGGCTTTTGGCCAGCCTGGCGATGTGCGCTTTCTCGCAGACAAAGACGATATTCCCGATCTGCCGCCCTTCGTTTGCTCGCAGGATCTGTTCGAGCAAATCGGCTACGTGCCGCAGATCGATATTCAGCGAGGTTTCGAGTTGATGCGAATTCATCGGGAGAGCGACGCATGAGGACCGTGATGGTCACCGGGGTTGGCGCGATCATGGGCTATGGCCTGCTCAGGTCGCTGCGTGCCGCCGACCCGTCGTTGCGCCTGATTGGCGCCGACATCTTCGATGATGCGGTCGGCCAAGCCTGGTGCGATGTGTTCGAGCAAGCGCCGTTGACTGCCGACAAAAACTATCAGCAATGGCTGCTGGACGTGCTCCAGCGGCATGCCGTCGACTTGTTGATTCCGGGCATTGAACAAGATGTGCACTGGCTGTCGCAGCAGCGTGAGGCGTTCGCCCAGACCGGCTGCCAGCTGGCGCTCAACGCCGCGCAACTGATCGAGCTGTCGCAAGACAAGTGGGCGATGCATGAGGCCTTGCTCGGCATGGATGAGGCATGCCGGATCCCCAGCCTGCTCAAGGGCGATTTTCGCTCGCTCAAGGAAGCCTTTGGCCTGCCATTTCTGCTCAAGCCGCGCCGCAGCTATGCCTCCAAAGGCCTGGTCTGGGTGGGCGAGGAGCGCGACTTCAGTGCCTATGCGCCACTACTCGGTGAAGTGCTGATGGCCCAGCCGATCATCGGCAACGCTGCTCAGGAGTACACTGTTGCAGTGTTCGGTGATGGCCGGGGCGGCAGTGGCCCGAGCATCACCTTCCAGCGCAGTCTGGCCTCCGATGGCTCGACCGCCAAGGCGCGGGTTTGCCAGCACGCAAGCCTCGACGTGGTAGTCGCCCGGTTGTGCCGCGCGTTCAAACCGGTAGGTCCGACTAATTTGCAGTTTCGCCGTGGCAGCGACGGCAACTGGTACCTGCTGGAGATCAATCCGCGTATTTCCTCGACCAGTTCCATTCGCCGCGCTTTCGGTTACAACGAGGCGAAGATGTGCCTGGAGTTCTATCTCGATCGGCAGACGCCGCAGGCGCCAACGCTGCGTCAGGGCTTCGCCGTACGCTACATAGAGGATTATGTGATTCATGATCGGGATCATTTCTGACGTCCACGGCAACTACAGCGCATTGCGCGCCGTACTCGCAAAGCTCGATGCGCTGGGGGTGTCACGGATCATCTGCCTGGGCGACACCGCGGGTTACTACTGTCAGGTCAATCAATGCTGCGACGCCCTGCGCGAGCGCCAAGTGTTTTCAGTGATGGGCAATCATGACTGGTACCTGGCCCGGGGTGCGCGCTGCCCGCGCTCCAACAGTGCCAATCGCTGCCTGGATTATCAGGCGCAGGTCATCACCGCGCAAAACCTGGCCTGGCTCGAAGGCCTTGATCTTCAGGCCAAGCAGCTGGGCATCAGCCTGGTGCACGGTGGCTGGGCCGACCCACTGGACGAGTACCTGCAGCCGTCCCAGGCCTATTTCGATGCGTTGCCCGGCAGCGTTTTTGTCTCCGGGCATACCCATGTCCAGTGCCTCTGGCAGGGCCGGGGCAAGGTCTATTGCAACCCAGGTTCGGTGGGCCAGCCGCGTGACGGTGATCCGCGGGCAGGCTTCGCCACTTGGGATGGACAAGCCTTCGAGTTGCACCGTCTGGAGTACGACATCGGCGAGATTCAACGGGCGATGGCTGCAGCCGGCTTCACCTCGTACTTTTATGAAAACCTCGAACAGGGAACTCAGATCGGTGGACGTATCAGTACATCCCCGGTGTGCTGAGCAGCAACCTGTGCTCCCACCCACTCTGGCGCCAACTGCGGAATTCAGCAATGAGCACTGAAAAAATTCTCTTCAACCGCCCGCACATGACCGGTAAGGAGCTGTTCTACATTGCCGAAGCCAAATTCGGCAACATGCTCGCCGGCGATGGTCCTTTTACCAAGCGCTGCCATCAATGGCTGCAGACGCAGACTGGGTGCCAAAAGGCGTTGCTGACCCATTCGTGCACCGCCGCGCTGGAAATGTCTGCCTTGATGCTGGATATCCAGCCGGGCGATGAAGTCATCATGCCCTCGTACACCTTCGTCTCCACCGCTAACGCCTTTGTGCTGCGTGGCGCGGTGCCGGTGTTCGTCGATATTCGCGCCGACACCCTCAATCTCGATGAGCGCCTGATCGAAGCAGCAATCACGCCTCGGACCAAGGCTATCGTGCCTGTGCACTACGCTGGGGTCGCATGCGAAATGGACAGCATCATGGCGATTGCCCGCAAGCATGGCCTGCGGGTGGTCGAAGATGCCGCTCAAGGCGTGATGTCCAGCTATAAAGGACGGGCGTTGGGCAGTATTGGCGATCTGGGGGCATTCAGCTTCCATGAGACCAAGAACGTCATCTCTG
Source organism: Pseudomonas sp. Je.1.5.c (assembly GCF_051129895.1). Taxonomy (NCBI): domain Bacteria; kingdom Pseudomonadati; phylum Pseudomonadota; class Gammaproteobacteria; order Pseudomonadales; family Pseudomonadaceae; genus Pseudomonas; species Pseudomonas sp. Je.1.5.c. The sequence continues at coordinate 26,211 of NZ_JBCPSP010000016.1, read as the reverse complement.
GCGAAGGCGGGGCATTGCTGGTCAATGACCCACAGCAAGTCCAGCGCGCCGAAATCATCCGTGAGAAGGGTACTGATCGGAGTCGCTTCTTCCGCGGTGAAGTGGACAAGTACACGTGGCAGGAAGTGGGATCGTCGTTCTTGCCGGGCGAGCTGATCGCAGCATTTCTCTGGGCTCAGCTCGAAGAAGCACGAGCCATCACCGACAAGCGCCTGGCCAGCTGGGATTACTATCATGACGCCTTGGCAGGGCTTGAGCAGCAAGGCCTGCTGCGCCGCCCGATCATCCCGCACCACTGCCAACACAATGCCCATATGTACTATGTATTGCTGGCTCCGGGTATCAATCGGCAACAGGTGCTCAATGTGCTCAAGCAGCATGAGATCTATGCGGTGTTCCACTACGTGCCACTGCATTCGTCGCCGGCAGGTGAGCGCTATGGGCGTACCCATGGCAACATGCAGGTGACCGAGCACAGTTGCGAGCGACTGTTGCGCCTGCCTTTGTGGTGGGGTTTACCCACGTCCGATCAGGACCGTGTAGTGCAGGTTCTTGGCCAAACCCTCAGCAGCTTTTGAACGTCACCTGGTACAGGCGCAAGGCGGTGCCCGGCTATTCGACAAAAAGAGCGTGACTTGAGAGTCAGAACGCGCATCTTCACTGTATATTGTCGAAAACCGGGAGCCGCTGCGTCGCACCTGGACACGCTGTCAGGGATCGGTTGCCGCCGTATCGCCTGGCGTTTTGTCGTTGCGCAGGCAGTGGGTATTTCGCTGTAATTGAATTGGGAAGCCATATGATTGGCATTAAAAGCATCGCCAGCTACGTGCCTACCGAAGGGGTGGACAACTACGCCCAGGGCGCGAAATTCGGCAAAGACCAGGATTTCATCTTCGGCAAGATCGGTTCGACCTTCTTGCCGCGCAAGGACGATGGCCAGGAAACCTCCGACCTGTGTGTCGAAGCTGCTAAAAATCTGTTTGCTGCCAATCCCTCGCTTGATCCGGCATCCATCGACATCGTCATCGTCGTCACCCAGAACGGCGATGCCGAAGGTCTGCCCCATACCGCAGCTATCGTTCAGCACAAGCTTGGCCTGCCGACCGCGATCGCTGCTTTCGATATCTCCCTGGGCTGCTCCGGCTATGTCTATGGCATCTATGCCATGAAAGGCTTCATGGAGGCGGCTGGGCTGAAGAATGGCTTGCTGCTCACCGCTGACCCATATTCGAAGATCGTCGACCCTGAAGATCGCAACACCACCATGCTGTTCGGTGACGCAGCCACGGCGACCTGGATGTGCGAGGATGCCGTTTGGCAGCTCGGTAAGTCGCTGTTCGGTAGCGATGGTTCGGGCGCTGAACATCTGCGTACCACTGATGGCAAGTTCTTCATGAATGGTCGTCAGGTCTACAATTTCGCCCTGGTCAAAGTGCCGGCGCATTTGCAACAGCTGCTTGAAGCTAGCCAGCTGCAGGCCGAGGACATTGATCTGTACTGCCTGCATCAAGGTAGCGCGGCGATCGTCGATGCGGTTTCGGCGCGCTTCGATGAGGGTGAACACAAGACGAAGTTCGTCAAGGACATGGTCGAGACCGGCAATACCGTGTCGTCGAGCATCCCGCTCCTGCTTGAGAAGCATGTGCTCGGCTCGCAGCACAGGCGCGTTGCCTTGAGTGGCTTTGGCGTGGGCTTGTCGTGGGGCTCGGCCATCGTCGAGCGTCGTGACTGACAGCTGCCACCCGTAAAACGCCGCCGATTCCAGGGCGGCGTTTTTGTTTTGGTTACTGAGTTATTCCTGTCGGCCTCTTCGCGAGTAAAACCGCTCACACCCCGATTGCGCTAAATCCTCCGAAGGCCAGCTCAGGCTCTACCACAAGACTCATACAAGGGGACATTTGGTTGCCTGGATCTTGGCGTCAACTCCTTGATTTCATTGGGCTGGCAGGATGCCAGTAAATTTTTTCGAAAATCCGCTAAAGCAACCCGCCCTGACGACGATAACTATTACGAAGGTTCTCTGTGCCACACCCGGCGAATTGCCAAGGCCGGAAGCCGTAGTACCCAATCCAACGAGGAATTCGTCATGGCTTTGACTGTTAACACCAACACCACCTCTCTGGGCGTTCAGAAAAACCTGAACCGTGCTTCCGATGCACTGAGCACCTCGATGACCCGTCTGTCCTCCGGCCTGAAAATCAACAGCGCCAAAGACGACGCTGCTGGCCTGCAGATCGCTACCCGCATGACCTCGCAGATCCGTGGTCAGACCATGGCTATCAAAAACGCCAACGACGGTGTCTCCATCGCCCAGACCGCTGAAGGCGCGATGCAAGAGCAGACCAACATTCTGCAGCGTATGCGTGAACTGGCCGTTCAGTCGCGAAACGACTCGAACAGCTCGACCGACCGTGACGCTCTGAACAAAGAATTCCAGTCCATGCTGCTGGAAATCGACCGTATCGCCGACAGCACCCAGCTCAACGGCAAAAACCTGCTGGACGGCACCGCTGGCGTCATGACCTTCCAGGTCGGCTCCAACAACGGTACTGCCAACCAGATCACCATCAGCCTGAGCGGCGCGATGAAAACCACCGGTGCCAACGCTGCTCTGACCGGCCTGGCTGGTAAGACCATCGCTGGTGCTGACAGCACCACCGCGCAGAACAACTTCAGCGCCGCCATCAGCGCCATCGACGACGCTCTGAATGCAATCAACAGCTCGCGTGCTGACCTGGGTGCTTCGCAGAACCGTCTGACCAGCACCATCAACAACCTGCAAAACATCAACGAAAACGCCGAAGCTGCTCGTGGCCGTGTACAGGACACCGACTTCGCTGCTGAAACTGCCCAGCTGACCAAGCAGCAGACCCTGCAGCAAGCTTCGACTTCGGTTCTGGCTCAGGCCAACCAGCTGCCATCCGCTGTTCTGAAACTGCTCGGCTAATAGCAGATGATAGCTGGCGGGGGAGTGCACTTTGAGGCGCTTCCCCGCCTTTTCATTGCGAGGTGGTGGACATGGACATGAGCGTAAAGCTGAATCTATCCTACCCGGCCGCACGTCCGGTCGAGCAGGTCGCCGAAAAATCGGTCGCCGAAAAATCGGCCTCCGAAAAGGCGGTTAACCGGTCGGTGGACACCAGTGGTGGCAAGGGTTCGCACCCAGCTTCGGTAGTCGATGATGCCGAAAAGGTGCGCAACGCAGTTACCGAGATTGAAAAGTTTCTCAGTTCGACTCGACGCAACCTGGAATTCTCCACGGATGAAGAATCCGGCAAGATCGTGGTCAAAGTCATCGCCAGCGAAACCGGTGAGTTGATTCGCCAGCTGCCCTCAGAAGAGGCACTGCGAATTGCCAATAGCCTGAGCGATGTCAATAGTATTCTGTTCGACGCTAAGGTTTGATTGGTGGCGAACATCATGATGCAGTGAAGGCCAGGTCCACGGGAGTGGCACTGGCGTATTTACGAGAGGGAACATAGCATGGCAAGCCCGATTCTTCCCAGTACAGGCGTTGGGTCTGGTCTCAACATTACCGAGATCGTGACTGCCCTGGTCCAGGCTGATACTGCCGCCAAGCAGGCGCAGATCACTCGCCAGACCAGCAACAATACTGCGTATATATCCGGGGTTGGTGCGCTGCGCAGTGCCCTTACTGCATTTACCACTGCCATGGGCAAGCTCAACGAAAAGGACGCCCCGTCGTTCAATGCCTATGCGGCAACCTCGGCGAGCGACAGTATCGTCAAAGCCACTGCTGGTAATACGGCGGTGGCAGGCAGCTATAGCATCGAGGTGGCGAATCTGGCCACCGGTTCCAAGGTGGCGAGCCAGGCCTTTGTGGGGGGGGCGAGTACCTCTATCCCTAAAGGCGACCTGCTCATCAGCCAGGGCGGTAAAAACTACACCGTCAGTGTCGGTGATGGTGCAACGCTGCAATCGGTGCGTGATCAAATCAACAGCGAACTGAGCGCCAGCGGCATTTCTGCCAACATCGTGACGGGTAAAGATGGTGCGCGCCTGGTCCTGGGTTCGTCTACCACCGGTAAAGGCAGCGATATTTCGGTAAGTGGCATTACTGCGTTGAATATTGACGGCACCAAGTCGATGGCCACCGAAGGCGCGGGCTATATCGATGATGTTGCCAAGGATGCCGTGCTGAAGGTCGATGGTCTGGAAGTTACCAGTGCCTCGAACACAGTCAAGGATGCGATCAGCGGCCTGACCTTGGAGCTGACTGGCAAAAGCGTGGTCGGCTCGCCAACCACGGTGACTGTCGCAGCTAACAACGATGGCCTGAAGACGTCCATTCAGGGCTTTGTGGATGCCTACAATACCCTGCAGAACGCAATCACAACGCTGACCAAGACCACCACTGATGCTGATGGCAACATGGTCCTGGCGTCCCTGACCAACGATCCGACTACGCGTTCGCTGCTCAAGGATATCCGCGGTGTTCTGGCAGAGGTCGGCTCTGGGGATCGCCTGACGACCCTGAGTCAGTTAGGTATCAATACCCAGAAAGATGGCACTCTGGAGTTCAATAGCACTAAATTCACCGCGGCGATGAACGACAAGAAGCTCGGCGCCGAAGTGCAGGAGCTGTTCACCGGCACCAACGGTATCTTTGAGCGCATGAACAAGGCTATTGATCCGTACAACGCCACCGACGGCAGCCTGGCCACGCGTAAGAACAACCTTGACCAAGTCGCCAAGAACCTCACGGAACAACAGGCTGCCCTCGACCGTCGCACCGAGTCGCTGACCGAGTCGCTGACCAAGAAATACGTAGCGCTGGACACCGCCCTGGGCAAGATGAAAGCCCAGGCCGACCAGATCACCTCGATCTTCGAAGCGATCAACGCGCAAGCCAAGAAATCCTGATTCGCGGCAGCGGCACAAAGCCCGGTAGCGTCATATCGACGCACCGGGCTTTTCGCTTTGGCGCTAAAGTTTTTTGACGTGACGGCGATACACAGGGTATACGCAACCTTTTTCGCTGCAACGAGGTAGATCCATGAACCCGATGTTGGCCCTTCGGCAATACCAGAAAGTCAATGGCGTGGCGCAGACCTCCGAGGCCAGCCCGCACCGTCTGGTACAGATGCTCATGCAGGGTGGCCTGGACCGCTTGGCTCAGGCAAAGGGCGCCATTGCGCGCAAGGACGTGGCCCAGAAGGGTATTCTGATCGGCAAGGCCATCGACATCATCGGCGGTCTGCGCGAAGGCCTGGACCTGGAAAACCACGCCGACAGCTTGACCGACCTGGACAACCTCTACACCTACATGAGCCGCCGTCTGGTCGAGGCCAACGTCAACAGTGATCCGGCGATCATCGACGAAGTCGCGCGCCTGCTGATCACGGTCAAGGAAGGTTGGGATGCAATCGCCGACCAGCAGCCTGAAGGCTGATTCAAGGAGAGTGTCATGAGCGAGGTTATCGAGCGCATCGAACAGACCCGTGAGGCGTTGTTGGCCGCCCTGGCCGGACGCGATTGGGATGCGGTGGGCGAGCTCGACCTCGAATGCCGCTTGTGCGTCGAGGACGTGCTGGCAGAGGCATCGCAAAACGAAGGCGCGGTGCGGGCAAGTCTTGAGCAATTGCTGGAGACTTACCGGCACCTAATCGAGGTTGCAAGTGGTGAGCGTCAATCAATAGTCGACGAGATGACGCAAATCCGTCAGGCGAAAAACGCGGCTAAGGTATACCATCTGTTCAGCTGACACTGAAAGATGCAAAAAGCTGCGCGCCATAAATTTGACTATGTGCTGTTTTTTGACTTTACTAGTGGCTGTTTTCGAATTTCAGACGTCCGAACACTGACCATTCAGTCGGAATGATGTCGAGCACGCCCTCGGGCGCCGATATGACTAGGGAAGTTGCTATTGCATGTGGCGTGAAACCAAGATTCTCCTGATCGATGACGACAGCGCCCGCCGCCGCGATCTGGCGGTGGTGTTGAACTTCCTCGGCGAAGAAAACCTCCCGTGCTCCAGCCAGGATTGGCAGCAAGCGGTGGAGTCGTTGTCTTCCAGTCGTGAAGTGCTCTGCGTACTCATCGGAACCGTAAATGCGCCAGCCAGTGTGCTGGGGCTCCTTAAGACAGTGGCTGCCTGGGATGAGTTCCTTCCGGTTCTGCTTCTGGGTGAAATTTCTTCTGCGGAGTTCCCGGAAGATCTGCGCCGCCGCGTCTTGTCCAACCTGGAAATGCCGCCCAGCTACAGCCAGCTGCTCGACTCGCTGCACCGTGCCCAGGTCTATCGCGAGATGTACGACCAGGCCCGTGAGCGTGGTCGTCAGCGCGAGCCGAACCTGTTCCGCAGCCTGGTCGGGACCAGCCGCGCCATCCAGCATGTGCGCCAGATGATGCAGCAGGTCGCCGATACCGACGCCAGCGTGCTGATCCTGGGTGAGTCGGGCACCGGCAAGGAAGTGGTGGCGCGCAACCTGCACTATCACTCCAAGCGCCGCGAAGCGCCGTTCGTGCCGGTCAACTGTGGGGCGATCCCGGCCGAGTTGCTCGAAAGCGAGCTGTTCGGTCACGAGAAGGGCGCCTTCACCGGGGCGATCACCAGCCGTGCCGGGCGTTTCGAGCTGGCCAACGGCGGCACCCTGTTCCTCGACGAGATCGGCGACATGCCGCTGCCGATGCAGGTCAAGCTGCTGCGCGTGCTACAGGAGCGTACCTTCGAGCGGGTGGGCAGCAACAAGACCCAAAGCATCGATGTGCGCATCATTGCCGCGACGCACAAGAACCTCGAGACCATGATCGAGGACGGCACCTTCCGCGAAGACCTGTACTACCGCTTGAACGTCTTCCCCATCGAGATGGCCCCGCTGCGCGAGCGCGTCGAGGATATCCCGCTGCTGATGAACGAGCTGATCTCGCGCATGGAGCACGAAAAGCGCGGCTCGATCCGCTTCAACTCGGCATCGATCATGTCGCTGTGCCGGCATGGCTGGCCGGGCAACGTGCGTGAGCTGGCCAACCTGGTCGAGCGCATGGCGATCATGCACCCCTATGGGGTGATCGGGGTGTCGGAGCTGCCGAAGAAGTTCCGCTACGTCGATGACGAAGACGAGCAGTTGGTCGACAGCCTGCGCAGCGACCTTGAAGAGCGGGTGGCGATCAATGGCCACGCGCCAGACTTCTCCACCCACGCCATGCTGCCGCCGGAAGGCCTCGACCTGAAGGACTACCTCGGTAGCCTTGAGCAAGGTTTGATCCAGCAGGCGCTGGACGATGCCAATGGCATCGTTGCTCGGGCCGCCGAGCGCCTGCGTATTCGTCGCACCACGCTGGTCGAGAAGATGCGCAAGTACGGTATGAGCCGTCGTGATGGCGAGGAGCAGGCGGAGGATTGACGCCTGCTTGCTTCGGTCCGGGCAAGGGACGGCCCGCCGAAGCGAATGTCCACACCATTTGCAGGGGCGCAAGGCCCCGTATTCAAGGGGCTCCACGCCCACTTGTGGTTTTCTTCGCAATGCACTCTCGAATCTCCGGCACGGCTATTGCTATATCGCAGGCAACACACCGTTTTTGACGGTCAGTCACGCGAGAGAGCACGATGCCCCAAGTCGCCACGATTTCCCGAGCCCCCGATCCGCAGGGGCGTACCCCGGTCGAGCAGGAAAGTCGACTGGGCCTTGAACAGGCCTTCGCGCTGTTCAGCCAGGTCTCCAGCCAGCTCAGCGAGTCGTACGGCATGCTCGAGGCGCGAGTCAGTGAGCTCAAGGGCGAGCTGGCGGTGGTCAGTGCCCAGCGCATGGCTGAGCTGGACGAGAAGGAGCGCCTGGCCAATCGTTTGCAAAACCTGCTCGACCTGCTGCCCGGCGGCGTGATCGTGATCGATGCCCAGGGCTTTGTGCGCGAAGCCAATCCGGCCGCGTGCGAGCTGCTCGGTGAGCCGCTGATTGGTCAGCTGTGGCGGCAGGTCATCGCCCGCAGCTTTGCCCCGCGCAAGGACGATGGGCATGAGGTGTCTCTGCGTGATGGTCGGCGCTTGTCGATCGCCACCCGTTCGCTGGATGCTGAGCCGGGCCAGTTGGTGCTGCTCAATGATTTGACTGAAACCCGCCGCCTGCAAGATCAGTTGGCCCGCCATGAGCGGCTGTCGTCGCTGGGGCGGATGGTCGCGTCACTGGCCCATCAGATCCGTACGCCGTTGTCGGCGGCCATGCTCTATGCCAGTCACCTGGCCGATGCCGAGCAAGAGCTCCCGCGCGACACGCGCCAGCGCTTTGCCGGCAACTTGAAAGAGCGCCTGCATGAGCTGGAACATCAGGTTCGCGACATGCTGGTATTCGCTCGCGGCGAGCTGCCGGTGTCTGATCGGATCAGCCCAAAGGCCTTGTTCCAGGCGCTGCAGCAAGCGGCGCAGTCACATGTGCAGGGCCATGCGGTGCGCTGGCAGTGCGATATTCACCTGGGAGAGTTGCTGTGCAATCGCGACACCTTGGTGGGGGGCTTGCTCAATCTGATCGAGAACGCGTTGCAGGCCTGCCAGGGCCCGGCGCGGGTCAAGGTTCACCTGTTCCGCCGTGGGCAGTCATTGCACCTGTGCGTGAGTGATGCAGGCACTGGCATTGATGCGCAGCTGTTAGCGCGGCTGGGCGAGCCATTTTTGACTACCAAGGCCACTGGAACTGGTCTGGGCCTGGCGGTAGTGCAGGCGGTGGTGCGGGCCCATCAAGGGACGCTGAAGGTGCGCTCGAAAGTGGGTCGTGGCACCTGTGTGCAGGTTGTTCTGCCGCTGATCGGCGAGCTGCCTGCGGGGGGCGTGTGATGGGCATCAAGGTGCTGCTGGTCGAAGATGATCGAGTCTTGCGTCAAGCCCTGGCCGACACCCTTGAGCTGGGTGGATTTGCCTATCACGCCGCAGGTTCTGCTGAAGAAGCGCTCGAAGCCGTGGCAGGCGAAGCGTTCAGCCTGGTGGTCAGTGACGTCAACATGCCCGGCATGGATGGCCACCAGTTGCTGGCCCAGTTGCGCTGTCATCATCCGCAGTTGCCGGTGCTGTTGATGACCGCTCACGCTGCTGTCGAGCGTGCGGTCGAGGCCATGCGCCAGGGCGCTGCCGATTATCTGGTCAAGCCTTTCGAGCCCAAGGCGCTGCTCAGCCTGGTCGAGCGCCATGCCGGTGGGCGGGTAGGCGGCGTCGACGAAGAAGGGCCGGTAGCCTGCGAGCCTGCCAGTCGCCAGCTGCTGGAGCTGGCCGCGCGGGTTGCGCGCAGCGATTCGACCGTACTGATTTCTGGTGAGTCGGGCACGGGCAAGGAAGTCTTGGCGCGCTACATTCATCAGCAATCGTCGCGCGCGACCCAGGCGTTTGTCGCGATCAACTGCGCGGCGATCCCCGACAACATGCTCGAAGCCACTTTGTTCGGTCATGAGAAGGGCGCATTTACCGGCGCCATCGCCGCCCAGCCGGGCAAGTTCGAACAGGCCGACGGTGGCACTCTGTTGCTCGACGAGATCTCGGAAATGCCGCTGGGCTTGCAGGCCAAGCTGCTGCGCGTGCTGCAGGAGAGAGAAGTGGAGCGGGTGGGTGGGCGCAAGCCGATCGCCCTGGATATTCGCGTGCTGGCCACGACCAACCGCGATCTGGTGGGCGAAGTGGCGGCAGGGCGCTTCCGTGAAGACCTCTACTACCGTTTGTCGGTGTTCCCCTTGGCCTGGAGTCCGCTGCGCCAGCGCAGTGCCGATATCTTACCGTTGGCCGAGCGTCTGCTGGCGCGTCACGTGGCGAAGATGAAGCACGCCCCGGTGCGCCTGTCTGCTGATGCCCGTGCCTGCCTGCAGGGGCACCTGTGGCCGGGCAATGTGCGCGAGCTGGACAACGCGCTGCAGCGAGCGTTGATCCTGCAGCAGGGTGGCGTGATCGAGGCGGCGGATTTCTGTCTGAGTGGCGCCATTGCCTTGTCGGCACCCGTCGCGGTCAGTGGCGAGCCGGCATCCCCTGAAGCCGCAGGCCAAGCCAGTGGCCTGGGCGACGACATGCGCCGTCATGAATACCAGATGATCATCGACACCTTGCGCGCCGAACGTGGTCGACGCAAAGAGGCTGCCGATCGCCTGGGCATCAGCCCGCGCACGTTGCGCTACAAGCTGGCGCAGATGCGTGATGCCGGGCTGGATGTAGAAGCCAGCCTGTTCGGCTGATCGAGGATTTTTAACGCGATTGTCGATTGGGCTGGCACTCTTGTTGCTAGCTCCAGCCTATCCGCTGCATGAGTGTCAAAAAAATGCGGCCGCCGGAGAGAGAAGTTCATGAGCCAAGGTGTTGAATTCAATCGTCTGATGTTGGACATGCGTGCCATGCAGGCCGATGCCATGTCGCTGCCCAAGGTCGCTGCCGCGCCTGAGCTGGCGCCGGGGCAGAGCAGCTTCGCCGATCTGCTCGGCAGTGCCATTGGTGCCGTGCACAATACCCAGCAGGCCTCGTCGCAGATCGCCAATGCCTTCGAAATCGGCAAGAGCGGCGTCGACCTGACCGACGTGATGATCGCTTCGCAAAAAGCCACCGTGTCCTTCCAGGCGCTGACCCAGGTACGCAACAAAGTTGTTCAGTCGTACCAGGACATCATGCAGATGCCGGTTTGAGGACAGATTGAGTCATGGCCGAAGCAGTCGTCGATAACGCCCCCGCCAAAAGTGGCCCGCCAGCGGCAAAGCCGCCGCTGTTTGGCATGGCGTTCCTGGAAAACATCTCGCAGATGCCCATGCTGCGTCAGGTTGGCCTGCTGGTCGGTCTGTCGGCCAGCGTGGCAATCGGCTTTGCCGTGGTGCTCTGGTCGCAACAGCCGGACTACCGGCCGCTGTACGGCAGCCTGGCGGGCATGGATACCAAGCAAGTCATGGAAGTGCTCGGCGCGGCTGACATTCCTTACAACGTGGAACCCAACTCCGGCGCATTGCTGGTCAAGGCCGACGACCTCTCCCGTGCGCGCCTGAAACTGGCTGCCGCTGGCGTGGCGCCGAGCGACGGCAATGTTGGCTTCGAGCTGCTCGACAAAGAGCAGGGCCTGGGCACCAGCCAGTTCATGGAGGCGACCCGCTACCGTCGCAGTCTCGAAGGCGAACTGGCCCGCACCGTCTCTAGCCTGAACAACGTCAAGGCCGCCCGCGTGCACCTGGCGATTCCGAAGAGCTCGGTGTTCGTGCGTGACGAGCGCAAGCCGAGCGCCTCGGTGCTGGTCGAGTTGTATCCGGGCCGTGCCCTGGAATCGGGCCAAGTGATGGCGATCGTCAACCTGGTCGCTACCAGTGTGCCGGAGCTGGACAAGTCGCAGGTCACCGTGGTCGACCAGAAGGGCAACCTGCTCTCCGATCAGTTGCAAGACACTGCCCTGACCATGGCTGGCAAACAGTTCGACTACAGCCGCCGCATGGAAGGCATGCTCACCCAGCGCGTGCACAACATCCTGCAGCCGGTGCTGGGCAACGACCGCTACAAGGCCGAAGTTTCGGCAGACGTCGACTTCAGTGCCACCGAGTCCACCTCCGAGCAGTTCAACCCTGATCAGCCGGCGCTGCGCAGCGAGCAGTCGGTCGATGAGCAGCGCACCAGCAGCCAAGGCCCGCAAGGCGTGCCTGGCGCCTTGAGCAACCAGCCGCCAGCCGGTGCCGCCGCGCCGGAAAACGCGACTGCCGCCGCGCCGCCTGCCGGGGCAGTCCAACCTGGCCAGCCGCTGCTCGATGCCAACGGCGCGCAGATCATGGATCCGGTCACCGGCCAGCCGATGCTCGCACCGTACCCGGCCGACAAGCGCAAGCAGTCGACCAAGAACTTCGAGTTGGATCGCTCGATCAGCCACACCCGTCAGCAGCAAGGGCGTCTGAGCCGCCTGTCGGTGGCCGTGGTAGTCGATGACCAGGCCAAGCTCGATGCCGCCACGGGCGAAATGACTCGTGCGCCGTGGGGTGCCGAAGATCTGGCGCGCTTCACCCGCCTGGTACAGGACGCCGTTGGCTTCGACGCCAGCCGTGGCGACAGCGTGACGGTGATCAACGTGCCGTTCGCCGCCGACCGTGGCACGGAAATCGCTGACATTCCGTTCTACTCGCAGCCGTGGTTCTGGGACATCGTCAAGCAAGTGCTCGGCGTGGTGTTCATCCTGGTGCTGGTGTTCGGTGTGCTGCGTCCTGTGCTCAACAACATCACCGGTGGCGGCAAGCAGGCTGCCAGCGACAGCGACATGGAACTGGGCGGGATGATCGGTCTGGATGGCGAACTGGCCAACGACCGCGTCAGCCTCGGTGGCCCGCAAAGCATTCTGTTGCCGAGCCCAAGCGAGGGTTACGAGGCACAGCTGAACGCAATCAAAGGCCTGGTGGCCGAAGACCCGGGTCGCGTGGCCCAGGTCGTGAAAGAGTGGATCAACGCCGATGAGTGATAACCGAGCCGTTACCGCCAAGCTGAGCCGCACCGACAAAGCGGCGATCCTCCTGCTCTCGCTGGGCGAGACCGATGCCGCCCAGGTGCTGCGGCACATGGGCCCCAAGGAAGTGCAGCGAGTCGGTGTGGCCATGGCGCAGATGGGCAACGTCCATCGCGAGCAGGTTCAGCAGGTGATGAGCGAATTCGTCGAGATCGTCGGCGACCAGACCAGCCTGGGCGTGGGCTCCGACGGCTACATCCGCAAGATGCTCAACCAGGCGCTGGGTGAGGACAAGGCCAACGGCCTGATCGACCGCATCCTGCTGGGTGGTAACACCAGCGGCCTGGACAGCCTGAAGTGGATGGAGCCGCGCGCCGTGGCCGACGTCATCCGCTACGAGCACCCGCAGATCCAGGCGATTGTGGTGGCCTACCTTGACCCTGACCAGGCCGGTGAGGTGCTGGGCAACTTCGACCACAAGGTGCGTCTGGACATCATCTTGCGCGTGTCCTCGCTCAACACCGTGCAACCGGCGGCGCTCAAGGAGCTGAACCAGATCCTCGAGAAGCAGTTCTCCGGCAACTCCAACGCCGCGCGCACCACCTTGGGTGGTATCAAGCGCGCTGCCGACATCATGAACTTCCTCGACAGCTCGGTCGAAGGTCAGCTGATGGATTCGATCCGCGAGATCGACAACGACCTGTCGGAGCAGATCGAAGACTTGATGTTCGTCTTCAACAACTTGGCCGACGTCGACGACCGCGGCATCCAGGCGCTGCTGCGCGAAGTGTCCTCGGACGTGCTGGTGGTGTCGCTCAAGGGCGCCGACGAGCGGGTCAAGGACAAGATCTTCAAGAACATGTCCAAGCGTGCCTCGGAGCTGCTGCGCGACGATCTGGAAGCCAAGGGTCCGGTGCGGGTCAGCGACGTGGAAACGGCGCAGAAAGAAATCCTCACCATCGCCCGGCGCATGGCCGATGCCGGCGAGATCGTGCTTGGCGGCAAGGGCGCCGAAGAGATGATCTAACGAATTCACCGGGTGGTGGCGTAGGCGCGGGCTTGCCCCGCGATAGCATCAGAACAGGCAGCAAGGTTGTCACTGCTATCGCTATCGCGGGGCAAGCCCGCACCCACGCTGCTCTGGTTGAAATTGGTTTCGGGAACATCAAGCATGTCTACTACTGAACACCCCAGCGACCTGATCCGTGCCCGCGACCTCGAGGGCGTCGATGTGTGGGCGCTGCCTAGCTTCGACCCGGCACCTGAGCCGGAGCCGGAACCTGAGCCAGAAGTGATCGAGGAAGAAGTCGAGGAAGTGCCGCTGGAGGAAGTCCAGCCGCTGACCCTCGAAGAGCTCGAAGCGATCCGCCAGGAGGCCTACAACGAAGGCTTCGCCACTGGCGAGCGCGAGGGCTTTCACAGCACTCAGTTGAAGGTGCGCCAGGAGGCTGAAGTGGCCCTGGCCGCCAAGCTGCAAAGCCTGGAACAGCTGATGGGGCATTTGCTCGAGCCCATCGCCGAGCAGGATACCCAGATCGAGAAATCCCTGGTGCATCTGGTCGCCCATGTGACCCGTCAGGTGATCGGTCGCGAATTGCGCAACGACTCCAGCCATATCACCCACGTGTTGCGCGAGGCACTCAAGCTGCTGCCCATGGGCGCCGACAACATTCGCATCCATCTCAATCCGCAAGACTTCGAGCTGGCCAAGGCCCTGCGCGAACGGCATGAGGAGAGTTGGAAGTTGCTTGAAGACGAGGCGCTGCTGCCAGGTGGTTGCCGCATCGAGACGGCCCACAGCCGCATCGATGCCACTGTGGAAACCCGTATGGAGAAGGCCGTGGCGCAACTGTTCGACCAGTTGCATGACCAGGCCCTGCATCCGGCGGCGGCAGATCTGTCCATCGAACTGAATGCCCCTTCTGGAGCTACTGATGCGCCTTGATCGCACCAGTTTCGGCAAGCGCTTGGGCGGATACGCCGAGGCGATCAAGTTGCCTGAGCAGCCCGTGGTGGAGGGGCGTCTGCTGCGCATGGTCGGCCTGACCCTGGAGGCCGAAGGCTTGCGCGGCGCCGTCGGTAGCCGCTGCATGGTGATCAATGACGACAGTTATCACCCGGTCCAGGTCGAGGCCGAGGTGATGGGCTTTTCCGGCAGTAAGGTGTTCCTCATGCCCGTCGGCAGCATCGCCGGCATCGCCCCGGGCGCGCGCGTGGTGCCACTGGATGACAGCGGCCGCCTGCCGATGGGCATGAGCATGCTCGGGCGGGTGCTCGACGGCGCTGGCCGTGCGCTGGACGGCAAGGGCGGGATGAAGGCCGAAGACTGGGTGCCGATGGACGGCCCGGTGATCAACCCGCTCAACCGCGACCCGATCAGCCAGCCGCTGGATGTCGGTATTCGCAGCATCAACGGTTTGTTGACGGTCGGTCGCGGCCAGCGCCTGGGCCTGTTTGCCGGTACCGGTGTGGGTAAGTCGGTGCTGCTGGGCATGATGACCCGCTTCACCGAAGCCGAAATCATCGTGGTCGGGTTGATCGGCGAGCGGGGTCGTGAGGTCAAGGAGTTCATCGAGCACATCCTTGGCGAAGAGGGCCTCAAGCGTTCGGTGGTGGTGGCTTCGCCTGCCGACGATGCGCCGCTGATGCGCTTGCGCGCGGCCATGTACTGCACGCGGATCGCCGAATACTTCCGCGACAAAGGCAAGAATGTCCTGCTGTTGATGGATTCGCTCACCCGTTTCGCCCAAGCTCAGCGGGAAATTGCCCTGGCCATCGGCGAGCCGCCAGCGACCCGTGGCTATCCGCCGTCAGTGTTCGCCAAGCTGCCCAAGTTGGTGGAGCGCGCCGGTAATGGCGAGGCTGGGGGCGGCTCGATCACCGCCTTCTACACCGTGCTCTCGGAAGGTGACGACCAGCAGGATCCGATCGCCGACTCGGCGCGGGGTGTGCTCGATGGTCACTTCGTGTTGTCGCGGCGCCTGGCTGAAGAAGGGCATTATCCGGCGATCGATATCGAAGCGTCGATCAGCCGGGTCATGCCCCAGGTGGTCGATGCCGATCACTTGCGCCAGGCGCAGAAATTCAAGCAATTGTGGTCGCGCCTGTCACAAAGCCGCGACCTGATCAGCGTGGGTGCCTACGTGGCGGGTGGCGATCCGGAGACGGACCTGGCCATCGCGCTGCAGGCCAAGCTGGTCGGCTTCCTGCGCCAAGGCCTGGACGAAAACGTCAGCATGGCGCAGAGCCGCGAACAGCTGGGTGCGGTATTCGCTGCGCCGGCGGGCGGTTGATAGGCCATGGCCATGCCCAGTCGAGCCGCGCGCCTGGCGCCGGTGGTGGAAATGGCCGAGGAGGCCGAGCGCAAGGCCGTGCAACGGCTTGGCCATTTTCAGCAGCAGGTGGCTCAGGCGCAGGCCAAGTTGGCTGAGCTTGAGCGCTTTCGCGAAGATTACCAGGCGCAGTGGATCAATCGCGGCGGGCAGGGGGTCAACGGCAGCTGGTTGCTCAACTACCAGCGCTTCCTTGCGCAACTTGAAACGGCCATGACCCAGCAGCGCCAGAGCCTGACCTGGCACCAGACCAACCTGAACAACGCGCGCAATGCCTGGCAGCAGGCCTATGCGCGGGTCGAGGGGTTGCGCAAGCTGGTCCAGCGTTACCTGGATGAGGCGCGCCGGGCTGAGGACAAGCGCGAGCAGAAGCTGCTGGATGAGTTGTCCCAGCGCTTGCCTCGGCAGAGCTACATGTAGTGCGCGGCGCCCTTTTCGCGGGCAAGCCCGCTCCCACAGGGTTTTGCGTCTAAGCAGTTGTCTTGTGGTGTCAGTGCCATTTTGTCTGCGGGCGGGCGCGTTAATGCGAGGCCTGCGCTGAACCCTGTGGCAAGCCCGCTCCCCCAGGGGTTTGCGTCTAAGCAGTAGTCTTGTGGTGTCAGTGCCATTTTGTCTGCGGGCGGGCGCGTTAATGCGCGGCCTACGCTGAGCCCTGTGGGAGCGGGCTTGCCCGCGAAAAGGGCGCCGCAGATTGCCTGCGGCGCTGTCCGCTTGCGGCATGGCCGCTGGCCTGCTAAACCTTCTGAAGTCGCATTCGCCATCATCGAAGGACTCGCTAGCATGGCAGTCGAAACTGATTTTTCACGGGACGAGAAAAAGCTGACGATCAAGGTCAAGGGCCGCTTCGATTTCGGCAGGCACCAGGAGTTTCGAAGCGCCTATGAGCGCCAACCTGAACGCCCCGATACTGTCGTAGTCGACCTCAAGGAGGCCACCTACCTGGACAGTTCCGCCCTCGGCATGCTGCTGTTGTTGCGCGATCACGAAGGCGGTGATGACTCATGCATCAGCGTGATCAACACCAGCTCCGACGTGCGCAAGATCCTGGCCATTTCCAATTTCGACAAGCTCTTCGACATCAGCTGACAGCCCCAATGCCAGCCGACCAAGCGCTGCGCGTATTGATCGCCGAAGACGGAGCGGCAGATCGGCTATTGCTTGCGCAAATCGTTCGTCGCCAAGGTCACGAAGTGTTCACCGCCGAAAACGGCGAGCAAGCCGTTGCCCTGTTCGCCGAAAAGCGCCCGCAGCTGGTTCTGCTCGATGCGCTGATGCCGGTGATGGACGGTTTCGAGGCCGCCCGCCAGATCAAGGCGCTGGCCGGTCAGGCGCTGGTGCCGATCATCTTTCTCACCTCGCTCAGCGAAGACGACGACCTGGTGCGTTGCCTTGAAGCGGGCGGCGATGACTTCGTGGCCAAGCCCTACAGTGCGGTAATTCTCGGCGCCAAGATCCACGCCATGGACCGTTTGCGCAGGTTGCAAGCAACGGTGCTGGAGCAGCGCGACCAGATAACCCGTCACCACCATCACCTGCTCAATGAACAGCGGGTGGCCAAGGCTGTGTTCGACAAGGTGGCCCACAGCGGTTGCCTGCGCTCACCGAATATTCGTTACTTGCAGTCGCCGTATGCGCTGTTCAACGGCGATCTGTTGTTGGCAGCCTTTACTCCTAGCGGTGACATGCATGTGCTGCTGGGTGACTTCACCGGTCATGGCCTGCCTGCGGCGGTCGGCGCCATGCCCCTGGCAGAAGTGTTCTACGGCATGACTGCCAAGGGCTATGGCCTGGCCGAAACCCTGCGCGAGATGAACGCCAAGCTCAAGCGTATCCTGCCGGTGGACATGTTCTGCTGTGCGCTGTTGCTGAACCTGAGCTTCCAGCGAGCCTGCGTGGAAGTGTGGAATGGCGGCATGCCCGACGGCTATCGGTTGTCGGCCAGTGGCGAGCTGCTGGCGACCCTGGCCTCCAGGCATTTGCCGCTGGGTATCCTGGCGCCAGAGCGATTCGATGACAGCACCGAGGTAATGCCGCTGGGCGTGGGCGAACGGCTGCTGTTGCTATCGGACGGGGTGCTTGATACCAGTGATGAGCAAGAGCGCTTGTTCGGTGTCGAGCGCTTGCAGGCGGTGATGGCCGAGAACCTTGACCCAGAGCGTTTGTTCGATGATGTGTTGCAGGCGCTGAAGCGTTTTGGCGGGCGTGCTCGCGACGATATCAGTCTGTGCGACATCCGCATGGTTGAACCGGGATTCGAGGCGCCTGCGGCAATGCTCTACTCTGACAGTGGTCGATCCAGCCCGCTGGACTGGTCGCTGGGGCTCACGCTGCGGGGCGATAGCTTGAAGCGCTTCAACCCCGTGCCCTACCTGTTGCAGTTGCTGCAAGAGGTCCATGGGCTGCGGCCAAGCAGCGGGGTGTTGCACAGTGTGCTCAGTGAGCTGTATTCCAACGCCTTGGAGCATGGCGTGCTGGGCTTGGATTCGGGCCTCAAGCGCGATGCCAGCGGCTTTGCCGAATACTATCGGCAGCGCGCAGAGCGCCTGGCGCAGCAGGTCGATGGCGATGTGCGCTTTGATTTAAGGGTTGAACCGCACGGCCAAGGCGGGCGTCTGACCATTGAGGTGCGAGACAGTGGCGCAGGCTTTGATGTCGAACAGGTTTTAGCTCGACCTGCGCATGAGCAAGGCTTCAGTGGTCGTGGAGTGAATCTGGTGCGGCGCTTGAGCCAGCACGCGCAATGGCTGGAAGGCGGGCGCTGCGCGCGGATACAAATCTGTTGGTGAGTGCTGGCCCCGGCAGCCGGCCAATACGTCATACTGGACTTGATCAAGGAGTGAGCAAGTGGTGGACATGCATATCGATCACCAGGTCCTGAGCGACCTGCAAGACGTCATGGAGAGCGGCTATCAACAGCTGCTGGAGACCTTTTTGGAGGATTCAGAACGACGCCTGAGTCAACTGCACGGTGCCAAGAATGCGGCTGAGCTCGGCATGGCTGCCCATAGCTTCAAGGGCAGCAGTAGCAACATGGGCGCTGTTGGCTTGGCGGCCCTGTGCCAGCAGCTTGAAGAGCGAGTCCGCCAGTCGCCGTTGTATGGCATCGAAGATCTGATCAACCGCATCGACCAGGAGTACCGTGAGGTTCAGTGCTTCTACCGCGGTGAATGTGCGCGCGTTTCTAGCAGCTGATCAAGACTTGGCGCGACTTTTGCCTGTTTCTGCCCAGACGATTTTTACGCCATCTGGCGCGGAGACTTTTCAATGCCTGTCGCACCCAATCCTTTGTTGCAAGCCAGCGCTATCGCCAAGCAGTCGCGCGCGGCCGACAAGCCCCAGTCGGCGGTGGCCGAGCAGGGTAAAGGGTTCGATCAGGTCATGGCCAAGCAGGGGCGTGATAACAGCCCTGTGCGTGACGACAAGGTTGCCCAGGCCAAGCCCAAAGACAAACCGGATGCTGCAGCCAGCGGCAAGAAAGACGCTGGCGATAAGGCATCGGTTGCCGATGACGGCAAGAATTTGCCAGCGGCCGATGCAGCCCTTGCAGCAGGCGAAGCCGCTCAGGATGACGCTGCCAGTTCACTGGATGCCAGCCTGGTTGCAGGTCAGGTGACCGATGCGCAGCCCGGTGCCCAATTGATCCAGGCGCAAGCCGAGGCAGTGGCGCCGGTGCTCCAGGCGGTGGCCCAACAACCAGCAGCACCGTTGGCGCCAACTGTGGGCGACGAAGCGGCCAATGAAGCATTCGATCCGGAGGCTGACCCCCTGGCGGGCTTGCCCACCCTGCGCTTGGCCCTCGAGCAGAGCGCCCAGGCCAAAGGCACCACCTCGGCCCATGCCAATGGTGCTGATAGCGCCCAGGCGCAGCCTGACGACGGCCAGCCAGCCGTCAATACCTTGGCGAACCTGATCAGCAAATCGCAAACCGAGGGTGAGCAGTCGGAGCCGGGCGATAAAGCCTTTGGCAGTTTGCTTGAAGATGGCCTGAAGGACATCAAGAGTGCCAGCAGTGACACTCGGGTCGACGACTTTGCCGATCGCTTGGCCAGTCTGACCCAGGCGGCCACGGCGAAAACCGCCAATGCGCTGCCGGTCAACCCGGCGCCATTGCATCAGCCGCTGTCGATGAATCAGAACGCCTGGACCGAGGGCTTGGTTAACCGGGTGATGTACCTTTCCAGTCAGAACCTCAAGTCTGCCGAGATTCAACTGGAGCCGGCTGAGTTGGGGCGTCTGGATATTCGCGTCAATGTAGCGGCGGACCAAGCGACCCAAATCACCTTCATCAGCGGCCATGCTGGCGTGCGTGACAGCCTCGACAGTCAGTTGCATCGCCTGCGCGAGCTGTTTGCCCAGCAGGGCCTGGCCCAGCCTGATGTCAACGTTGCCGATCAGTCGCGCGGTCAGCAACAGCAGGCGCAACAAGATAGCTCGCAGCTATCTGGAGTAGCAGCACGGCGTGCACAAGCGGCCTCCGGCGAGCAAGGCGAGCTGGCAGATGCCGCTGCCCAGCCACTCGAGCAGCAAGTGGTGATCGGCGATAGTGCGGTCGACTACTACGCCTGATCGGGGCTTCGCCCTGGTTTGCGGGCAAGCCCGCTCCTGCAGGGGGCGAGCCGGCCACGCGTTAGAGAGACGACGCTAACTCTGTGGGAGCGTGCTTGCCCGCGGACCAGGGCGCAGCCCTGGCCATGCACCACAGCGGTTTATCATTCACCTGGCCCGGCAATCGCCCCTCCCGGCGATTCTGGCATAACACTTGCTCAAGCCACGTCATCCTCCTTTGAAACCCCGATGGACGACGGATTATTGGCATGGCGAAGAGCGACGCAGTGAAAGACCCCGCCACGAAAGGCAAACTCAAGCTGATCCTGCTGCTGGTAGTAGCCCTGCTACTGGCCGTCGGCCTGTCGGTGGGCGCCACCTGGTTCATCATGCACAAGAGCGAGTCGGCTCCGGCAGCGGACCCAGCCCTGGCCAACATCAAGCCGGCAGCGATCTACGAGCCCCTGGCCCCAGCCTTCGTGGTCAACTTCAATCAGAACGGCCGCCAGCGTTACATGCAGGTGAGCATCACCATGCAGGGCCGTAACCAGGCTGACCTGGACGCGCTCAAAGTGCACATGCCGGTCATTCGCAACAACCTGGTGATGATGTTCTCCGGTCAAGGTTTCGACACCTTGGCCAGTAGCTCGGTCGGCCAGGAAATGCTGCGCCAGAAGGCCACTGCGGTGGTTCAGGAAGTGGCGCAAAAGGAAGTCGGCAAGCCGGTCGTCGACCAGCTGCTGTTCACCAATTTCGTATTGCAGTAGGAGTCCGCAATGGCCGTACAGGACCTGCTGTCCCAGGATGAGATCGATGCCCTGTTGCACGGCGTCGATGATGGGCTGGTACAGACTGAAAGCGCAGCCGAGCCCGGTAGCGTCAAAAGCTATGACCTGACCAGCCAGGACCGGATCGTGCGTGGGCGCATGCCGACCCTGGAGATGATCAACGAGCGCTTTGCCCGTTACACCCGGATCAGCATGTTCAACCTGCTGCGCCGCTCCGCCGATGTCGCGGTCGGTGGCGTGCAGGTGATGAAGTTCGGTGAGTACGTGCACTCGCTGTACGTGCCGACCAGCCTCAACCTGGTCAAGATCAAGCCGCTGCGCGGCACCTCGCTGTTCATCCTCGATGCCAAGCTGGTGTTCAAGCTGGTGGACAACTTCTTTGGTGGCGACGGGCGTCACGCCAAGATCGAAGGGCGTGAGTTCACCCCGACTGAGCTGCGGGTAGTGCGCATGGTCTTGGACCAGTGCTTCGTCGACCTCAAGGAGGCCTGGCAGGCGATCATGCCGGTCAACTTCGAGTACATCAACTCCGAGGTCAACCCGGCCATGGCCAACATCGTTGGCCCAAGCGAGGCGGTGGTGGTGTCGACCTTCCACATCGAACTCGATGGCGGTGGCGGCGACCTGCACGTGACCATGCCGTACTCGATGATCGAGCCGGTGCGCGAAATGCTCGACGCGGGCTTCCAGTCCGACCTGGACGATCAGGACGAGCGCTGGGTCAAGGCCCTGCGCGAGGACGTGCTGGACGTCAGCGTGCCGCTCTCGGCCACTGTGGCGCGGCGTCAGCTAAAGCTGCGCGACATCCTGCACATGCAGCCTGGCGATGTGATTCCCGTGGAGCTGCCTGAGCACCTGGTGCTGCGTGCCAACGGCGTGCCGTCGTTCAAGGCGCGGCTGGGGTCGCACAAGGGCACCCTGTCGCTGCAGATCATCGATCCGATCGAGCGCCGCTGAAGGCGTGCCGCTCGCAACCCCCGAATTGAATGCTTGTCGAGGACATTATGGCTAACGAAAACGAGATCAGCTCCCCCGAGGAGCAGGCTTTGGCAGATGAGTGGGCAGCAGCCCTGGAAGAGACCGGCGATGCCGGCCAGTCCGACATCGATGCGCTGCTGGCGGCGGACGCGGGCAACTCCGGTGCCGGCCGACTGCCAATGGAAGAGTTCGCCAGCTCGCCCAAGCCGAACGAAAATGTCAGCCTCGAAGGCCCCAACCTGGATGTGATCCTGGATATTCCGGTGAGCATCTCGATGGAAGTGGGCAGCACCGAAATCAACATCCGCAACCTGCTGCAGCTCAACCAGGGGTCGGTGATCGAGCTTGACCGCCTGGCCGGCGAACCGCTCGACGTGCTGGTCAACGGCACGCTGATCGCCCATGGCGAGGTCGTGGTGGTCAACGAGAAGTTCGGCATTCGCCTGACCGACGTGATCAGCCCAAGCGAACGTATCAAGAAGCTGCGCTGAGTGAAGGCGCTGATGCGGGCCGCGACGGCCCTGGCGGCGCTGCTCGCCAGTGAGGTAGCGATCGCTGCGACGATCCCTGCCACGCCTGCCCCTGGAGCCCCAGGTAGCCTCGGTGGGCAACTGGCGCAGATGGTCTTCGGGCTGTTGCTGGTGGTCGGGCTGATCTTCCTGCTCGCCTGGCTGGTGCGCCGTATGCAAGGCGCCGCGCCGCGTAGTGGGCAAGTGATCGAAATCGTCGGTACGCGCGCCATCGGTCCGCGTGATCGGTTGTTGTTGGTACAGGTGGGCAAGGAGCAGATCCTGATCGGGCATAGCCCGGGCAGCATCGAGGCCCTGCATGTGCTGGCCGAACCGGTCGAGGTGCCCGCCGGTGCCCGTCCGGCCACGCCTGAATTCGCCCAGCGGCTGCTCGAGCTGATGGGCAAGGATCAGAAGGACAAGAAGTAATGAGTGGCGCCCTGCGCATCCTGTTGAGCACCTTGTTGCCAGTCGTGCTGTGGTTGGTGGCGCCGCAGGCGCTGGCCGCCGACCCCCTGTCGATCCCGGCCATCACTCTGTCCAGCGGGGCGGATGGGCAGCAGGAATATTCGGTCAGCCTGCAGATCCTGATGATCATGACGGCGCTGAGTTTCATTCCAGCGTTCGTCATCCTGATGACCAGCTTTACCCGGATCATCATCGTCTTCTCCATCCTGCGTCAGGCCCTGGGCCTGCAACAGACGCCATCGAATCAACTGCTGACCGGCATGGCGCTGTTCCTGACCTTCTTCATCATGGCGCCGGTGTTCGACCGGGTGAACCAGACGGCGATCCAGCCCTATCTGAACGAGCAGATGACTGCCCAGCAGGCCATCGACAAGGCCCAGGTTCCGCTCAAGGACTTCATGCTCGCGCAGACCCGGCAAAGCGATCTGGACATGTTCATGCGCTTGTCCAAGCGTACCGATATCGCCAGCCCGGACCAGGCGCCGCTGACCATCCTGGTGCCGGCGTTCGTGACCTCCGAGCTCAAGACCGCGTTCCAGATCGGCTTCATGATCTTCATCCCGTTTTTGATCATCGACATGGTGGTCGCCAGCGTGCTGATGGCGATGGGTATGATGATGCTGTCGCCGCTGATCATTTCCTTGCCGTTCAAGATCATGCTGTTCGTGCTGGTCGATGGCTGGGCGCTGATCATGGGCACCCTGGCTGGCAGTTTCGGCGGCGTCTGACGCCGTCAAGGAGAGCCTTGCATGACACCTGAAGTTGCTGTCGACCTGTTCCGCGACGCCCTCTGGCTGACCACCCTGATGGTGGGCGTGCTGGTGGTGCCTAGCCTGCTGGTCGGCCTGGTGGTGGCGATGTTCCAGGCCGCCACCCAGATCAACGAACAGACCCTGAGCTTCCTGCCGCGTTTGCTGGTGATGCTGGTGACCTTGATTGTCGTTGGGCCATGGCTTACCCAGAAGTTCATGGAGTACTTCATTGGTCTGTACACCAGCATTCCGCAGCTGATCGGGTGAGGCGGCCATGCTGGAGCTGACCGACGCACAGATTGGGACCTGGGTTGCGACCTTCATGCTGCCGCTGTTCCGCGTCACTGCGGTGCTGATGACCATGCCGATCTTCGGCACCAAGATGCTCCCGGCGCGCATTCGCCTGTATGCGGCCCTGGCCATCACTGTCGTGATCGTGCCGGGTCTGCCGCCATTGCCCGAGTTCGAACCGCTGAGCCTGCGGGGCTTTTTGCTGTGTGGCGAGCAGGTGATCATCGGGGCGGTGTTTGGTTTCTCATTGCAGATGCTGTTTCAGGCGTTCGTGGTGGCGGGGCAGATCATCGCGGTGCAAATGGGGATGGCGTTTGCCTCGATGGTCGATCCGGCCAATGGCGTCAACGTCGCGGTGGTCAGCCAATTCATGACCATGCTGGTCAGTATTCTGTTTTTGCTGATGAACGGCCATCTGGTGGTGTTCGAGGTCTTGACTGAGAGCTTCACGACCTTGCCGGTCGGGAGTGGGCTGTTGGTCAATCACTTCTGGGAGCTGGCTGGGCGCTTGGGCTGGGTGCTGGGGGCCGGATTGTTGCTGGTGCTTCCCATGATCGCTGCGCTGTTGGTGATCAACGTTGCCTTCGGCGTGATGACCCGCGCAGCGCCGCAGTTGAACATCTTCTCGATCGGTTTCCCGCTGACATTGGTGTTGGGCATGGCCATCTTCTGGGTGGGTCTGGCCGACATTCTTTCCCACTACCAGGCATTGGCCAGCGAAGCGCTGCAGTGGCTGCGTGAACTGGCACGGGCGCGCTAAGCATGGCCGAGAGCGAGAGTGGTCAGGACAAGACGGAAGAGCCCACCGACAAGCGCAAGACGCAGGCGCGCGAGAAAGGTGAGGTGGCCCGCTCCAAGGAGCTGAACACCGTCGCCGTCACCCTTGGCGGGGCAGGCGCGCTGTTGGCCTTTGGGGGTTATCTGGGCGAGACCCTGATGGAGCTGATGCGGCTGAACTTCAGCTTGCCGCGTGAGGTGTTGATGGCTGAAGGGTCCATGGCCGCCTATTTGCTCAACTCGGGCAAGATGGCCATCTGGGCTGTGCAGCCGATCCTGGTCCTGTTGTTCGTGGTCGCTTTCATTGCACCGATTGCTCTGGGTGGGTTCCTGTTCTCAGGCAGCTTGCTGCAGCCCAAATTCAGTCGCATGAATCCCTTGGCGGGGATCAAGCGCATGTTCTCCTTGAATGCCTTGACCGAGCTGCTCAAGGCATTGGCGAAGTTTTTCATGATCTTGGTGGTGGCGCTGGTGGTGCTTTCCAACGACCGCCAGGCGTTGCTGGCGATTGCCAATGAGCCGCTTGAGCAGGCGATCATTCACAGTGTCCAGGTGGTCGGATGGAGTGCCATGTGGATGGCAGCGGGGCTGTTGCTGATTGCCGCGCTGGATGTGCCGTTCCAGCTGTGGCAAACGCACAAGAAGTTGAAGATGACCAAGCAGGAAGTGCGCGACGAGTACAAGGACAGTGAAGGCAAGCCTGAGGTCAAGCAGCGGATCCGTCAGTTGCAGCGGGAGGTTTCGCAGCGGCGCATGATGGCTGCGGTGCCTGAGGCTGACGTGATCATTACCAACCCGACGCACTATGCGGTGGCGCTGAAGTATGACCCCGATAAGGGCTCGGCGGCGCCGCTGCTGCTGGCCAAGGGCACCGACTTCATTGCGTTGAAGATGCGTGAGATTGCTGCTGAGCATAAGGTGCAGATTTTGGAGTCGCCGGAGTTGGCGCGGGCGATCTATTACTCTACCGAGCTTGAGCAGGAGATTCCGGCTGGGTTGTATTTGGCGGTGGCGCAGGTGTTGGCTTATGTGTTCCAGATTCGGCAGTACCGGGCTGGCAAGGGGAAGGCGCCGGATCCGTTGAAGAAGGATTTGCCGATTCCGCCGGATTTGCGGCGTGATTCTTGATTCTTGATTCTTGATTCTTGATTCTTGATTTGTAGTTTTTAGGTTTGGGAGCAGATCCATTTGCGATGGAGACGCTGATTCACCTTTCCGCCCTTACGGCGGGTCACTTTTGGCAGTCGCCCCAAAAGTAACCAAAAGGTCTGCGCTCCACCATCCGGCCCTACGCTGCGCTTCGGGTCCCCTCGCTTCGGTGCCTTCCGGGCCCGCGCGGCCTACGATTTGCTGCGCAAATCTACATCTCGCGCCTTCGGCTGCGCCGA
>NZ_JBCPSP010000015.1:0-108958 GCF_051129895.1 Pseudomonas sp. Je.1.5.c | reverse complement strand
CGTGGGAGCGGGCTTGCCCCGCGATGGGTTCAACCCGGTTTCAGGCCAGGCTCTTGCTCACCACCTCATACACATCGCTGGACAGCGCCCCAGACGCCAGAATCCGCTCAAGCTCTGCCTTCATCAACGCCTGACGCGCAGCGTCATACTTGCGCCAGCGCGTCAGCGGCGCCAGCTGGCGCGAGGCAATCTGCGGGTTCAGCGCATTGAGCTCGATCACCAGGTCCGCCAGGAAGCGATAGCCAGAACCATCGGCCGCATGGAAGTTGACCAGGTTCTGCCCAGCAAAGGCGCCAATCAAGGCTCGCACCTTGTTCGGGTTCTTCAGGGTGAACGCCGGGTGCTGCATCAACGCCTTGACCCGCGCCAGGCCACCGGGCAGCGCGCTGGCCGCCTGGACGCTGAACCACTGGTCCATGACCAGCGGGTTGTCCTTGAAGTGCTCGGCGAAGGCCTCAAGCGCCTTGGCGCGCTCGGCTGCGAACGGCGAGTTGACCAGCACCGCCAACGCGGTCAGGCGCTCGGTCATGTTGTCACACTGCTCGAACTGCTCCAGGGTCGCCTCCAGCACCTGCGGCTTGGCGCTGAGCATCAGGTACGACAGCGCGATGTTCTGCAGGCTGCGACGGGCGAAGTGCTCGGCCGCAGCGACATAGGCAGTCTTGCGCGACACGTCGCGGTTGGCCTGATAACGCGTCCACAAGGCATCGAACAGCTGATCGGCGATCTGCTTGCGGGCGAACTCACGGGCGGCGTGGATCGCGTCGACGTCCGCCACCTGGCTGATCTCGGTCAGGTAAGCCTCACCTGGCAGCGAGAGCATTTCGGCGACCATCGCCGGATCCAGCGACTCATTGCCCAGCACCGTGCCCAGCGCGGTAATCAGACGTGGGTCGAGGGTGAGCGCTTCGCCACGCTGGTGCTGGCCGATCAGTTCCTGCAACACCTGCACCGACAACTGCTGGCCGGCCTCCCAGCGGTTGAAGCCGTCGCTGTCGTGCTGCATGAGGAACATCAGCTGATCGCGATCGTAGGGGAAGCTCAGCTTGACCGGCGCGCTGAAGCCACGCAGCAGCGAGGGCAACGGCTTGGCGGCAACGTCTTGGAAGGTGAAGGTCTGCTCGGCCTCGGTCAACGACAGCACGCGGCTGGTCCCCTGGGCAGCGGCTTCGCCTTGCAGACGCAGCGGCAGATCATTGCCCTGGGCATCCAGCAGGCCCAGGGCCACGGGGATCACGAACGGCAGTTTTTCTGCCTTGTCCGGGGTCTGCGGGCAGCTTTGGCGGAAGGTCAGGCTGTAGCACTGAGCAGCGGCGTCATAGGCCTCGCTGACCTCCAGGCGCGGCGTGCCGGCCTGGCTGTACCAGCGCTTGAACTGGGTCAGGTCGACGCCATTGGCGTCTTCCATGGCCTTGATGAAGTCATCGCAGGTCACTGCCTGGCCATCGTGGCGCTCGAAGTACAAGTCGCTGCCTTTGCGAAAGCCCTCGGCGCCGAGCAAGGTGCGGACCATGCCGACCACTTCAGCGCCCTTCTCGTACACCGTGAGGGTGTAGAAGTTGGAGATTTCGATGAAGCTGTCCGGGCGCACCGGATGAGCCATGGGCCCGGCGTCTTCGGCGAACTGGTGAGTGCGCAGGTAGGCGACGTCCTCGATGCGCTTGACCGTGCGCGAGTTCATGTCGGCGCTGAACTCGGCGTCGCGAAACACCGTGAAGCCTTCCTTGAGCGACAGCTGGAACCAGTCGCGGCAGGTCACGCGGTTGCCGGTCCAGTTGTGGAAGTACTCGTGCGCCACGACCCCTTCGACGCGCTGGTGGGCAGCGTCGGTGGCGGTTTCGGCACGGGCCAGCACACAGCTGGAGTTGAAGATGTTCAGGCCCTTGTTTTCCATGGCGCCCATGTTGAAGTCGTTGACCGCAACGATCATGAAGATGTCCAGGTCGTATTCACGGCCATAGACTTGTTCATCCCAGCGCATGGACTTCTTCAAGCTGGTCATGGCGTGTTCGCACTTGTCGAGGTTCTCTTCCTCGACATAGATGCGCAAGGTCACCTCACGGCCGGACTGACGGGTGAAGCTGTTCTCCACGCACCACAAGTCGCCAGCGACCAGGGCGAACAGGTAGGCCGGTTTCTTGAACGGGTCTTCCCAGGTCGCCCAATGCCGGCCGTCCTCACTCGGTCCGCTGCCGACCGGGTTACCGTTGGACAGCAACACCGGATAGCGATGCTGCTCGGCAATCACCGTGGTGGTGAACGTGCTCATCACATCCGGGCGGTCGAGGTAATAGGTGATCTTGCGAAAGCCCTCGGCCTCGCACTGGGTGCAGTACATCTTGCCCGACTTGTACAAGCCTTCCAGCGCAGTGTTGCTTTCCGGGTGGATCTTCACCGTGGTGTCGAGGGTGAAGCTATCGGCCTTGGGCTGCAGGGTCAGGCTGTCGTCGTCGATCTGGTAGTCGGCGGCGGACAGCGGCTGGTCATCCAGCTGCACGTTGAGCAGCTGCAACTGCTGGCCGTCGAGCACCAGCGGCGGCAGCCCGGCGCCACGCGCAGGGTTGCGGCGCATCACCAGTTGCGCATGGACCAGGCTGTGGTCCTCGAACAGCTCGAAGGTCAGGTGCGTCTCGTCGATCAGGTACTCGGGCGCCTGGTAGTCCTTGAGGTAGATCACTTGCGGTTGTTCGGTGCGCATGTGGCTGTCCTTTTTACTGATGCACGGCCAGCTGGTAGGCCGTGTATTTGCGAATATTGATCACGCCGGTGTCGAAAATCAGGTACTGACCCTTGATCCCGAGCAGGGTGCCTTCGGCGATCGGGTCCTTGTCGAGGTTGAAGCTGACGATCTTTTTCGGATAAGCCTCGACCGGATAACGCATCTCTACCACCTCTGCTTGCGGCAGCGGCTGGATCGCTTGCAGGCCAAAGCGCTCCTGCAAGGTGCGGATGCCATCGGCGCAGGCATCGAAGATCTGTTCGCGGATGGCAGGCAGGTCCAGCACCTGGGCATCGCCCTTGAGCAGGGTGCGCCAGTTGGTGCGATCGGGCACCTGGCTGCGCAGCACATCTTCGACCAGGCCGGATTGCTGGCGGGTGGCCACGCGCATGATCGGCAGGGCCTGGCTGGCGCCCTGGTCGAGCCAGCGGGTCGGCAGTTGGGTGGCGCGGGTGATGCCGACCTTGATCCCCGACGAGTTGGCCAGGTAGACCACATGGTCGGTCATGCAGAACTGCTCGCCCCAGGACGGCTCGCGGCAGGTGCCGGCGTCGTAGTGGCAGCGTTCAGGCGCCATGATGCACATGTCGCACTGGGCCAGCTTGGTCATGCATGGGTAGCAGTAGCCCTGGCTGAAGCTGGTCTTGGTGCGCTTGCCGCAATGGCTGCAGTGGATAGCACCGAGGTATTCCAGGCGCAGCGACTTGCCGATCAGCGGATTGACTGGCACGTGCTGTTCGCCGAGGCGAAAGCTGTACTGCACGACCGGTGCTTCAAGACGCACCGCCATCTTGCTCAAAGAGCCACGAGCGAGTTCGATCAATGTACCGAGTCCGACTTGAACAGAATGTTAGCGATCGGTGCGGATTTCGATGCGCACTCCTGCGGGCCCATGTAACCGGTGCGCTGTTCTTCGGGCAGGTTTTGCATCTCCCAGGCGATCACCGCCTGCAGCGACAGCTCTTTCTGCTCGACGGTGAGCTTGCGCCCGTCAGCCCATTTACCCAGTTCCACCGCCGTTTTCAGGCTCTGGTAGATTTCCGGGGTGATGTTTTCGATCATTTGCGCGAAGGTGGACATAGGGTCTCCTGAATCAAGCCGACAGTTTACGCCGGGCAAGGCCACCGCCCAAGAGGCCAGCGAGGCATCCGATGAGCAGGCCGCCGACATGCGCGGCGTTGGCGATCTGGCCGAAGCCGAGTTGGCTGATGACGCCCGACAGGCATACCACCAGCCAGATGAGCATCATCACCAGCACGCCCTTGGGCAGGCTGTAATGAGGGTTGGGCGCCAGCCACTGATAGAGCCAGACATAGCCGAGCAGCCCATACAACACGCCAGACAAGCCACCAAACAGGCTCGGCCCGCCCACGTAGTGCTGGGCCAGGTTGGATACCAGGCTGAACAACAGGGTCAGGCTCAATAACACCCATGGCCCCTGGCGCAGTTCGATGCGCTTGCCCAGCTCCCAGTACCACAGGCCGTTCATCGCCAGGTGCAGCACGCCGAAGTGCAGCAGCATCGGCGACACCAGCCGCCACCATTGGCCTTCGGCCAGGCCCTGGGCCAGAGAGGTGAAGTACAGGTATTCACCCTGCACGCGAAAATCGAGGAAGGTGAACCAGCCGATAGTCGACAGGTTGTCGCCAAGGCCGGTGAGCCCGGCGACCACCACGCACAGCAGCAGGACCCCGGCCGTGACCTTGCAGGCCCGGGCCTGTTCGGCCAGTGACGGGCGCTGCGGCAGATTGGCCTGGGCCTCGGCCGGCAGTTCGATCTGGTCATTGCCTTCGGGGTAGCGCTGGTACAGCTGGCGCACATCTTCAGCAAGGTTCGGCGGTGCCCACAGCACTTGCTCCTGGCCCTCCTCGACCACCCGATGGGGCACCTGCAGACGGCGCAGCAGGCCGACGAAACCACTGAGGTCGACCGCCAACGGCAAGCGCAGCACTTCGATCACGTTCATTGATTGGCCTGTGGGCGGTCGACATCGACCCAGACGAACTTGTGGGGGTCGATGCGGGTTTCATCATCCAACCGGTATGCCACCAGCTTGCCGTAGAGCACGGCGCTGTAGTCCAGACAGGCCAGGTTGGGGCGGATCGGCGCGGGCCGGCCGCTGCGCCAGTAATGGCCGACGAACAGCAACGGCTCGTCTTCGTCGTAGCGCAGCAGGGCATTTTTCTGGGTGTGACTGAGCGGCGTACTGGCCACAGCGTCAGGCAAGGCATCGGGCTGGAAGACGATATCGCCGTAGGTTTGCGGGTCTTCTTCCCAGAACTTGGTACGGAAAAAGGCCCGGGTCAGGCCGTCGCCGCCGGTCAGGGTCAAGCCGTCCGGCAGGCGCATGTCGGTACCACGCAACAGGCGGTTGCACACGGTCGAGGCGAAGCTGCCGGACACTGCCGAGGCCTGGACGAAATGCTCGTCGATGCAACCTCGGGGGTACTGCTGACGCAGGGGCTCGATCAGACGTGGGTCCCAGCAGGCGTGCACCAGGCGGAACCGACCCGCGTCGACGAACAGCGGCAGCTCATAGAACCAGTCGAGAAAATCATGCCAGTCGGCCGGATGCTGGGCGAACTGGGTCAGGGTTTCATCGATCAGCCGCGCATGGCGCGGGGTGTGCTCGCGCACGAACGTCTTGCCACTGCCCGGCAGCGCCGGGGTGACCCAGGCCAGGGCGTTGTATTCATGGTTGCCCATGATGCAGAACGCCTGGCCGGCCTCGACCATGTCGTGGACGATATGCAGCGCCTCACGGATGCGCGGGCCGCGGTCGACGATGTCGCCGAGGAACAGCGCCTGGCGCCTTGGATGCCGCCAGACACCCGCCACGCGCTTGTAGCCGAGGGTGTCGAGCAGGCGTTCGAGGGTCTGTGCACAGCCATGCACGTCGCCGATGATGTCGAAACTTCGCGCCGGATCGAGCATCAGTCGCCTCCACCTCCCAGGCGGCTGCCCCAGCCGAGTTTGGTGCGGCAGACCTCGTAGTAATTGTGGTCGAGCGGATGGATCAGGCGCAGTTTCTGCGGCTTTTTACTCACCGTGATGGTATCGCCCGGGGCGCAGGTGAAGTGGTTCTGGCCATCACAGGACACCTGCGGATAGATCTGCAGGTCTTGCGAGACGACGATCTTCAGCTCGCTGTTGCCATCGACCACGATCGGCCGCCCCGACAAGGTGTGCGGATACATCGGCACGATGACGATGGCGTCGAGCTTGGGATGCATGATCGGCCCACCGGCCGACAGGGCGTAGGCGGTGGAGCCGGTCGGGGTGGCGACGATCAGGCCGTCGGCCTTCTGGCTGCAGACGAACTGCCCGTCGATGTAGATCTCGAACTCGATCATCCGCGTCGACTTGCCGGGGTGCAGCACCACGTCGTTGAGCGCATCGCCCTGGCCGATGGCCTCGCCGTGGCGACGCACTTCGGCTTGCAGCAAAAAGCGGTTTTCCACCAGGTAATGGCCGTCGAGCACCTCGGCGACCTTGACCTCCAGTTCATCCGGGCGGATGTCGGTGAGAAAGCCCAGGCTGCCACGGTTGATGCCCAGTACCGGGATGTTGTGCCGGGCCAAGGCGCGGGCGGCGCCCAGCAGACTGCCATCGCCGCCGACCACGATGACCAGGTCGCAGACCTCGCCGAGCAGTTTGCGCGTGGAGGTCTGCAGGCCGTGGCCGGGCAGCACTTCGGCGATGGTGTCCTCGAGGATCACGTGCAGATGGCGGTCGAGGAGGAATTTTTTCAGTCGGCGGATGGTGTCGAGCACCTGGGAGCTGCCAAGGCGGCCGATGATACCGATATTGCGAAATTGCTCCATGGTGCTCCTGCAAGGCTCTGCGGCGGGTAACGATAACGAGGATTATGGGCGAAACGACCGGCCAGCGGCAAACCGGCTATGCTCGCAGGATGACGCCGTTCGCCGACCTGAGCGACCTGCCCCGCCAACTGCAGCGCCCACACGTGCGCGATCTGGCCTGGGCGATACTGTCGCCCCCCCTGCTGGACGACCCGCCCTGCCCCCAGCGCCACCCGCTGGCGGCCAGTGCCTGGGCCGCGGACCCACAGCGCCTGGCCCACTGGCTGCGGACGCTGGATCGCGACGAGCACGCCTTGCGCGACTGGCTGGCGCGGCTCACCAGCCGGCGCCTGGGCCTGTACTACGAAAGTCTTTGGCAATTTGCCCTGAGCCACGCCCCAGGCGTCGAGTTGCTGGCCGCCAACCTGGCCATCCGCGAGGGCGGACACACGCTTGGCGAGCTGGACATCCTGCTGCGCGACTGCCAAGGCGTGCACCATCTGGAGTTGGCGATCAAGCTCTACCTCGGCCCGCCTGGGGGCGATGGGCATGATCCGGCGCACTGGCTTGGCCCCGGCTGCCACGACCGCCTGGACCTTAAGCTGGCGCATCTGCTCGGGCATCAATTGCCGATCTCGGCTCGCCCGCAAAGCCGCGCGATTCTGGCAACGCTGGGGGTGAGCGAGGTGCAGGCGCATCTATGGCTGGGGGGGTATCTGTTCTACCCAAGCCCTGGGCATACGCAGCCACCGGCAGGCGCCAATGCCCAGCATCTGCGCGGGCGCTGGCTGCATCGGCGGGATTGGATGGCTTATCGCTCGCGCCTGGCGGACGGCCGTTGGCAGCCCTTGGCCCGGCATGAATGGCTGGCACCGGCGCGCATCGAGCAGCCAGCGTGCTGGACAGCCGAGCGCTTTGATGGCTGGTTGGCCCAGCTCGATGGCTTTGCTCCGGCGCAGTTGCTGGTCAGGCTGGAGCAAGGTGAGGATGGCGTTTGGCAGGAGGTGGAGCGGGTGTTTCTGGTGGTTGACAGTTGGCCGCACCTGCCTGATTGAAGGGTTGAGTGGACCGGCCTCATCGCGGGGCAAGCCCGCTCCTACAAGGAACTCAGCGGCCGGTCCACTCGACACCCATCTACTGGCTGTCAGGACGCATCAGCCACCGGCTCCGCCTGCGGGCAATGCGCCTGCGGATCGGCCGGCCAGAGCACCTTGCCCTTGCCATCGACCACCTGCTCAGCCCCGCACGGCAGTCGATTGGTGTCGAACACCACACTGCCATCCAGGCGATACAGCGCGCGCAAGCTGCGCACGGCATCGTCGCCATTACCCTGCACCTGATAGGCAAAGATCGCCCCACGCGCTTCATCGACTCGCACGTCCTGCCACTTGGCCGGCACCAGCAGCTTGCCATCGAGGTTGTACAGCGCGCGGTTGGCGTCGTCCGTGCTGCCTTCGGCAGCGAGCAGATGATGCTGGTCGGCCGTGAGCTTGACCGCCACGAACTGCTCCGGCTTGATCAACACCTTGCCCTTGGCGTCCATCACACCCACGGTCTGCACCGGACTGTCCATGCCAAAGACCTTGATAGATTTGCTTGGTGACTGGGCCTCGGAGAAGGCGAAGCGCTCTGACGTGATCACCCCGATCTGCCTGTAGCTGGGCTGGAACACTACCGTGCCCTGGTCCAGGTCGACGGTGCCGTAGGTGGCCAAAAATGCGCTCTGCAGCTTACCGATGTGATTGAAGCCTGGGCGATGCCCGCTCATGCCAAGCACACCCAGGCCTGCATCACCGATCGAGTCGTACTGCGGCTCGATCAGCCATTTGCCGGTGTGATCGATCATGCCGGCCTTGCCGCGACCTTGTTCGGTGCGGCGCAGCTGCACCATGCCAGCGCTCTTGCCGAAGGTTTCACAGGTCTCGAAGGTGGCCTGGATGACCACCTTGCCTTGGTAGTCGAGATAACCGCAGGCGCTGTCGTAGGCGGTCTTGAACGCCACCAGCCCGCCACCAGGGGTACCCAGCGAGTACTGACCGATCGGGATCAGCAGATTGCCCGCAGCATCGGCCAGCCCCACGCCAGTGACGCCTTCCTTGGCGACCACCAGATGCCCATCGGCAGCGCTTTCGATGCTGTCGAACTCAAGTTTCTGCAGCACCTTGCTGGCCAGGTTGTAACCCCAGCTTTGGCCATCGTGTTCAGCCAGCACCCAATTGCCGCGCTTGGTGAAATCGTCACGCACCACCATCGAGTCGAACAGTGGTTCGCTGACCTTCTCGCCAGTGACACTGAGGATGCCGCGCTTTTGGTTGACTTCGTAGACGATGAAATCGTTGTCGCCGCCGACGAAGACATCATCGAAAACTGCTGGCTGGACTTCCTTGCCCTGCTCATCCATGACCCCGACCTTGCCCTCGCGCACGAAGCCGAAGTAGCCCGGAGTCAGGCTGTACAACTCGTCGGTGAAGTTGGCTTTGAGCACCTGCTTGCCATCGCCACTGGCCAGGTTCCAGTAACCGTCGCGGCCAAAAATGAAGCTGTCGGCCATGGGTTGGGCGTAGATCGCCTGGTAATCGTTGTCCGGCCCTACGCGCAGCGCACCGGTCTGGTCGAGCACCGCGCATTGATCGTTGACGCAGACCGGGATGGTCATTGCGCTAAT
Organism: Pseudomonas sp. Je.1.5.c; assembly: GCF_051129895.1. Classification (NCBI taxonomy): domain Bacteria; kingdom Pseudomonadati; phylum Pseudomonadota; class Gammaproteobacteria; order Pseudomonadales; family Pseudomonadaceae; genus Pseudomonas; species Pseudomonas sp. Je.1.5.c. The sequence continues at coordinate 99,771 of NZ_JBCPSP010000015.1, read as the reverse complement.
CGGCTTGAGCGCCTCGGGGGTCTGCTGGCAGCCCAGCAGCAGCGTGGAAAAGGTCGAGTACAGCGCTGCCTTGGCGGCAGTCGGGAGGTGTTTCATTTACACAGAATCCTTGTGCGATAGGTGAAGCGGATACGCCAGAGTCAATAGCTCAGTGCCATCATCCAGTTTGCTATGTCGGCAACGATTACCCGATCTGAAGCAAAGAAATATTCCAGCCAGCGGTTAGAGTTAAGCCAGGTGCCAGCAAGAGCGCCGTTTTCGACCTGATGACCTGAACAAGAGGACCGCCCATGCTGTCATCCACCCCCACGCCACACTACGCACGCCTGTCGATCGCCCTGCACTGGCTGATGCTGGTGCTGCTGGCAGCCGTGTACGCCTGCATCGAGCTACGCGGCCTGTTCCCCAAGGACAGCGCCGAGCGCAACCTGATGAAAGACCTGCACTTCATGCTGGGCCTGACGGTGTTCGTGCTGGTCTGGCTGCGCCTGGCCATGCGCGCGCTGCACCCGGCACCCGCGATCGTGCCCAAGCCCCCGGCCTGGCAGACGGGCCTTGGCCACCTGGTTCACGCGCTGCTGTACCTGATGATGATCGGCCTGCCGCTGGCCGGCTGGCTGATTCTCAGCGCGGCGGACAAGCCGATTCCGTTCTATGGGCTGGAGCTGCCCGCGCTGATTGGCGCCGACCCGGATCAGGCCAAGTTCATCAAGGGCTGGCACGAGCGGATTGGCAGTTGGGGCTATTGGCTGATCGGCCTGCATGCCCTGGCCGGGCTGTATCACCACTATGTACGGCGCGACAACACCCTGCTGCGCATGCTGCCCTACAAGTAACCGCGGCGGCCCTGCAGCCCGCCTGTGTGCACGAAGATCAGGCGGCTGCCGGGGGCAAACAAACCTGCCTCGGCGTGCTCACGCAGGGCCAGCAGGGCCTTGCCGGTGTACAGGGCTTCGAGCGGCAGGCCGCTGTCGCGCTCGGTTCGCTCGATGAAGGCCAGCAGCTCGGGATCAATGCGGGCAAAGCCGCCACGGCAGGCATCGTGCAACTGGTAGCCGCTTTCGCCGACCAGGCCTGCGACCGTCTGCGCAACGCCGTGATCAGCGGGCACAGCCAGCGCCCCGTGTACCTGGCGCCTGCCCGCCTCGGCCAGGACCAGGCCGGCCAAGGTCGTGCCAGTCCCTGCTGCGAGCCACCAGCCATCGTAATCATCCCAGCCTAGCGCACCCAACTGGGCCTGCGCCTGCTCGACGATAAGCCGGCAGCCCTGCGCGCCTGCCAGGCCACCTCCGCCTTCGGGGATGCACTGCCAGCCTGGATAACGCGCCTGCCACGGCGCCCAGAACCCCGGCTCATTGCGCGCGCGGTAGCCGCCATAGCCGAGCCAGTGCAGGTGCATGCCCAGGGCTTGCAGATCGCGCACGGTTGGCGTGTCTTGCGGATGGCCGCGAAGCAGGCCGGCGGTGGCGAAGCCAAAGCGTTTGCCGGCAGCGGCAAGGGCGTGCAGATGGTTGGAATGGTTGCCGCCGAGGCCGATCAGCCCGGGGGCTTGGGCGTTTTTAGCCTGGATCAGGTGATCGCGCAGCTTGAACCACTTGTTGCCGCTGATCAGCGGGTCGATCAGGTCCAGGCGCAAGACCGCTGCCTGGATGCGGGCGTGGTCGAGCCATGGGATTGGCAACGGTTGCAGTGGGGCGATGGGGAGACAGTCGAAATCAGCAATCATGGCGCGAGTCTATCAGTTGCCTGGGCCGATGCCATCGCGGGGCAAGCCCGCTCCCACAGAGGTTGTGAAGATCCCTGCAAGAGCGGGCTTGCCCCGCTTAGTCAGCCCAGATGCCTACAGCTCAGCCGCCAAGCGCGAGCCTTGATTGATCGCCCGCTTGGCATCCAACTCAGCTGCCACATCGGCGCCGCCGATCAGGTGCACCGACTGCCCCGCCGCAACCAAGCCTTGGTGCAATTCGCGCATTGGCTCCTGGCCTGCGCAGATCACCACGTTATCCACCGCCAACACCTGCGGCTCGCCATCGCCGATGCGCACATGCAGGCCGTCGTCATCGATCCCGAGGTATTCGACACTGTTGAGCATCTGCACCTGTTTGTTCTTCAAACCCGTGCGGTGAATCCAGCCAGTGGTCTTGCCCAGGCCATCGCCGACCTTGGTTTTCTTGCGTTGCAGCAGGTACACCTGGCGCGCCGGCGCATGTGGCTGGGCCTTGATCCCGGCAACGCCGCCACGGGCTTGCAGGTGGGCATCGATACCCCACTCTTTCCAGAACGCTTCACGGTCCTGGCTGGTGGCCACGCCCTTGTGTACCAGGTACTCGGAAACGTCAAAACCAATCCCGCCCGCGCCAATCACTGCCACGCGGTTACCCACCGGCTTGCGCTCGAGCAGCACGTCCAGGTAGTTGAGCACCTTGGCGTGGTCGATGCCGGGGATGGCTGGGTTGCGGGGGGAGATACCGGTGGCGAGGATGATCTCGTCAAAGCCGGCGGACACCAGCTCATCGACGCCCACCCGGGTATTGAGGCGCAGCTCGACCCCAGTGGATTTCACTTTGTTGGCAAAGTAGCGCAGGGTCTCGAAGAATTCTTCCTTGCCCGGCACCCGCTTGGCCACGTTGAACTGCCCGCCAACTTCGCCCGCCGCATCGAACAGGGTCACCTGGTGACCACGCTCGGCGGCCACGGTGGCGGCGGCCAGCCCAGCCGGGCCGGCGCCGACTACCGCGATGCGCTTGGCCTGGGCCACCGGCAGGTAGTTGAGCTCGGTTTCGTGGCAGGCCCGTGGGTTGACCAGGCAACTGGTCAACTTGCCGCCAAAGGTGTGGTCCAGGCAGGCCTGGTTGCAGCCGATGCAGGTATTGATCAGATCAGCACGGCCAGCAGCGGCCTTGTTGACGAAGTCTGGGTCGGCCAGGAACGGCCGGGCCATGGACACCATGTCGGCATCGCCTTCGGCCAGCACCGCTTCGGCCACTTCCGGGGTGTTGATGCGGTTGGTGGTGATCAGCGGAATCTGCACCTCGCCGCGCAATTTGGCGGTGACCTTGCTGAAGGCCGCGCGCGGTACTTTGGTGGCGATGGTCGGAATCCGCGCCTCGTGCCAGCCGATGCCGGTGTTGATCAGGGTGGCGCCGGCCTTTTCGATGGCCTTGGCCAACAGCACGATCTCGTCCCAGCTGCTGCCGCCCTCGACCAAGTCGAGCATCGACAGGCGGAAAATGATGATGAAGTTCGGTCCTACCGCTGCACGCACGCGGCTGACGATCTCGATCGCCAGACGCATGCGGTTCTCGTAGCTGCCACCCCAACGGTCGGTGCGATGGTTGGTGTGCGCGGCGAGGAACTGGTTGATGAAGTAGCCTTCCGAACCCATGATCTCGACGCCGTCGTAGCCAGCGCGTTGGGCGAGCGCTGCGCAGTTGACGAAGTCGTGGATCTGCTTCTCGATGCCCTCCTCGTCCAGCTCCTTGGGCTTGAACGGGTTGATCGGCGCTTGAATGGCGCTGGGTGCCACCTGCCGCGGACTATAGGCGTAGCGCCCAGCGTGGAGGATCTGCAAACAGATCTTGCCGTCTGCCGCGTGCACGGCGTCGGTGACGATGCGGTGCTTGTCGGCTTCTTCCTCGGTGCTCAGCTTGGCCGCGCCCGAGTACACCCCACCTTCATCGTTGGGGGCAATGCCGCCGGTGACCATCAAGCCGACTCCGCCACGGGCGCGCTCGGCAAAGTACGCCGCCATGCGCTCGAAGCCGCCTGGGCGCTCTTCGAGGCCGGTGTGCATCGACCCCATCAGGGTGCGGTTGCGCAGCGTGGTGAAGCCCAGGTCCAACGGGGCGAGCAGGTGCGGGTAACGGTCGGCGGCCATGGATGTACTCCCCATGTGGCGTGATCACGGTATGCGGGTGCCTCACGTACCATGCGGGCCCCGTCGTTTATCTGGTGACGACATTAAACAGCCGTTTGAACCGGCTCAATGATCGAAACTGACAACTTATTGATCCTGCTGCACAGCAGGTCTACCCTAGGACACCTTTGTTCCGATGGTGCCTGACCGCTTCATGCGCAAACTCCTGGCAAGCGCCCTGGCGCTGGTGATGATCGCCGCCCTGTGTGGCTATGGTTTCTGGACCCTGCAGCGTCCGGAAGGCCACTACCTCTCCGATTTGCGCATCGAACTGGCGCTCAACCAGGGCGTGCCGGGCGAACACGGCAACCTGCTGGGCGTCGAGCCGCAGCTCAACCCCAGTGATTACCAGAACCTGCAACGCCTGCACCGCAAGCTGTCGGCCTATCTGCAGCAGGCGCGCGGCCAAGGCTTGATCAATTCGCGCACAGTGGTCGTGCTGCCAGAACACATCGGCACCTGGTTGTGGGCGCGCGGCGAAAAAAACCAGCTGTACCAGGTCACCCAGCAGCGCGAGGCAGTGCAGTGGCTGGAGTTGAGCAACCCGCTGCGCTATGGCTTGGCCATGCTCTGGGCCACCGGCGATGATCGCCGCGCCGACGCCCATCTACGGATGAAGGCCGGGCAAATGGCCGCCGACTACCAGGCCCTGTTTGGCGGCCTGGCCAAGGAGTTCGGCGTCACCCTGGTGGCGGGCTCGATCGTGTTGCCGGCCCCTTACGTGGAAAAAGGTGTGCTGTACGCAGGCAACGGCCCGCTGTTCAACAGCAGCCTGGTGTTCGGCAGCAATGGCGCCGTGCTCGGTCAGCCACAACTGCAGCAATTCCCCGACAGCGAGGTGCGCCGCTACATTCATGACGGTCGCAAGCACCCCCTGCAAGTGATTCAGACCCCCGCAGGCCGGCTTGGCGTGCTGGTGGGCAGCGACAGTTGGTACCCAGAAAACTACCGCCAGCTGGCTGGGCAGTCGGTGCAGTTGATCGCCAATCCGGTGTTTCTCAGCGGCAAGGGCAGCTGGAGTGCACCTTGGCGCGGTAACCGCCATCAGGATGCTGCCGCCGACCTGCCGGTGCAGCGCGGCGAGGTCAGCGAGCAGACGGCCTGGCAGCAACTGACCTTGGCCGCCAACGCTGGCATCACCAGCATGAGCGTATTCCTGCGCGGCCAGTTCTGGGAGCTGGGCGGCGATGGCCAAGGTTTTGCCAACCATGCTGGCGAGCAGCTGGCCGGCAGCCAGCACCCTGGTGCGCGCTTGCTCAACCTGTGGTTGTGACCGATGCCGCGCCCCCGCGTACGCCTGGGTGACCTTTCGGTAGGTTTCGTCCAGCCGCTGGCCGAGGCATTGCGCCAGTCAGGCCACGACCCGCTGCCGCTGCTGCAACGCTATGGGCTGGATGCGGCGCGCGTTGCCGAGCCCTGCGCACGCCTGTCGATCCCGCGCTACATGCACCTGGGGCATGCCGCCATCGAGCTCAGTGGCGATCCAGCGCTGGGCCTGCGCATGGGGCAACTGAGCCGCCTGGCTCAGGCGGGCCTGGCTGGCGTCACTGCGGCCCAGGCACCCAGCGTAGGTGAAGCTGCGCGTACCTTGCTGCGCTACGAGCCGCTGTATGCGGCCAACTATCGCGGCCGCTCGCTGTTCATCGAGGACGCTCAGGGTGCCTGGCTGCGCTTCTACTCGATCAGCCCCTACAACGGCTACAACCGCTTCGTAGTCGACTCGCTGCTGGCCGGCTGGCTGGCCCAGCTGGGTCAGTTGGCAGGCATACAGGTGTTGGCCGAGCGCATGGACATCGAATTCGATGCCCCGCACTATGCAAGCCAGTACCAAGCCCTGTGCAGCAACAACGTGCAGTTCGGCGCGGCGCACAATCAATTGCGCCTGAGCCGAGAAACGCTGTCGCTGGTCAATCCCCAGCACTGCCCCAGCACCTGGCAGCACCTGTTACAGCTGTGCGAGGCAGAACTCGCCCAGCGTACCCGTGTGCGTAGCCTTGGCGAGCGCATTACCCATCTGCTCGGGCCATTGCTCAATGGCGGCCGGGAACCTGACCTGGAAGAGGTGGCGCAGCATCTGGAACTGCCAACCTGGACCTTGCGGCGCAAGCTGGCCGAAGAAGGCACGCGGTTTCGCAACCTGCTCAACGACACGCGGCGCGACTTGGCCGAGACCTATATCCGCGACACGGAACTGGCCTTTGGCGAGATCGCCTATCTGTTGGGGTTTGCCTCGGCTGAGGCCTTCCAGCGCGCATTCAAGCGTTGGACGGGCCTGACGCCGGGAGAGTTTCGCCGCAATCAGCGGCGCACCGGCTAGAGCTCGGTGGCGTCGTCGGTAGGTTCCGGGATGTCCAGTTCGTAGGCCTGGAATTCGAGCAGTTCTTCTTGATAATCGTCCATCGCCCTACGTCCTCTTCACTCATGATTTGTTTGGTGTCCAGGCCAAGCTAAGCCGGCCGGATGAACCATTGATGACAGTCTTATGAGTGGTAAACGTAGCAGGGGTTCGACACGTTATCAGGGGCAAGCTGTAACAGAAGTTTATGCGCTAGCAGCGCCGGCCTTTTCGCGGGCAAGCCCGCTCCCACAGGTACCGCGCTGGCTTCGAACTCAACGGGGTGCCTGTGGGAGCGGGCTTGCCCGCGAAGAGGCCGGCACCGCCCCGTGATCAATTAAAGCGGCGCAGGAGCCGGCTCAGTGGCGGGAGCCTGTTGCTGCACTTGGATTGGCGTAGCCTCGCTAGGCGGCGCAATCGGCTGGGAGCCCTGACTGTCATCCACCGCCGGCGCTGGCTGAACTTCACTGGCAGGCGCAACTGCGGCAGGCGGTGGGGGCGCAATGGGCTCAGTCGCAGGCGCTGCAATCGGTGCCTCGACCGGTGCTGTAGCCGCAGGCTGCTCGCTGGCGGCAACCGCAGGCGTGCCCTGCGGTGCTGGCGCCAAGGCGGAAGGTGCCTGCTCAGGCAGGCCCAAGGCCGGTGCTGGTTTGTCAGCTTTCGGCGCCTCAGCCTGGGGCTGGGCCTTCTTGGTTTTCTTCGGTTTGGGCAGGAAGCTTTCGACCAAGGCGAAATAACGCTCGTAGAACTGCGGCGCAGTCACCGTCTCGCTGGCAACCTTGACCATGGAGTCGTCGCTAGAGCCAATGGGCATCGACACCGAGCCCAATACACCGACGCCAAGGCTGGCAGAGGTGTTGGATTTTTTCAGCGCATAGCGATCCTGCAGGGCGTTGGCGAACATGGTCGAGCGCTGTTCGTCGCTGCTGTCAGGCGCGCAGGTGACGTTGAAGCTGATCTGCAGGTGGTTTTCGCTGTTCTGCTGAAAGCTTTTGTTGCCAGCGATCTGATTGGCACCGCTGCTGGTGATGATGTAGCCCTGGCTGAGCAAGGCACGACGGGCGGCCTCGCAGGAGCCGGCTTCACTGACCGGGAAGCTGCGCGAGAAGGTGCCCGAGTCATCGAAGTTCTCGTGCTCGTAGACTGCGGTTTTTTTCGAGGAGCAACCGGATACGCCCGCCAGCACAAGGGCCAGCCCGAGCGCACCGAAGACGGATGATCTGGACATCTTAGATACCGGAAAAAGACGAATGGCGCCTATTGTGCATCACATCACCCGGTACTGAAACCGCTGATCGGTGAAGACACTGTCAGGTTCGTGTAAATCTTGCGCCATGGAGAAACACTAGGCTTTAGAAACAAAAAAAGCGACCCGAAGGTCGCTTTCTCTGTGTTGCCTCAGGCGTTCAAGGGGCCTGGAGGCGAAGATGGCGCAGCGGACGGGACTCGAACCCGCGACCCCCGGCGTGACAGGCCGGTATTCTAACCGACTGAACTACCGCTGCGTATCATTCAGGCTTGCGCCCAATTGAAACTGGGATCTGCTTTCCAAGTCGCACTTGGAAGTCAGGCACAAAAAAAGCGATATCTTAATCGCTTCTCTTGTTTTGCTGCGAGGCGTTCAAGGGGCCTCGTAGCAGAAGATGGCGCAGCGGACGGGACTCGAACCCGCGACCCCCGGCGTGACAGGCCGGTATTCTAACCGACTGAACTACCGCTGCGTATCGTTCAGGCTTGCGCCCGATTGAAACTGGGATCTGGCACCAAGGCTTGGCCTTAGTACCTCAGACCGGTGACAAGCACCCATCTGGAGAAAAGTGGCGCAGCGGACGGGACTCGAACCCGCGACCCCCGGCGTGACAGGCCGGTATTCTAACCGACTGAACTACCGCTGCGCATAGTGGACTTGCGTCCTGCTCCTCTCGATTAGGAAGCTTCTTGCGAAGGCTCCAAGTTCAGGAACGTCTCAGGAAGTGGTGGGTGATGACGGGATCGAACCGCCGACCCTCTGCTTGTAAGGCAGATGCTCTCCCGGCTGAGCTAATCACCCATTGTGCTGCTTGTGTTGCGTGTTACGTTTGCTTCGCTGAGGCCGCGAAATTTACGCAGGTACCGATGCTAAGTCAATACCCCCATTGAATTTTTTTTCAAAAAGAGCAAAAAACCTTAGGTCTTCTGCAGAGTGGGCTTGCCGGTAAAGAGGTTGGCCCAGGCAACACCGCCATCCTCGCGCAAAAACGAAAAAGAGACCCTATGGCCTCTTCTTGTCTTTCTGCTTACCGCTCAGGTGTAGATCATCTTACGACTCATGCCGCCGTCGACCACAAACTCCTGACCAGTGACGAACCCCGCCTGCCTGGACAACAGCCAGGCCACCAGCGCCGCGACATCTTCCACGGTCCCTACCCTGCCCGCAGGATGCTGGGCATGGTCAGCATCGCTCAACGGCTCGGCACGGCGTTGGGCAGGATCACGCGCATCGATCCAACCCGGGCTGACTGCATTGACACGGATCTCCGGACCCAGGCTCATCGCCAGGGCATGGGTCAGCGCCAGCAGGCCACCCTTGCTCGCCGCATAAGCCTCGGTATCGGGCTCGGACTGGCGTGCACGGGTCGAGGTCAGATTGACGATCGCCCCGCCATGGGCGCGCAGATAAGGTGCACAGTGCTTGGCCAATAGCATCGGCCCATTGAGGTTGACCGCCAGCACCCGATTCCATTGAGCCAGGCTCAAACTCTCGAGGGTGTGGTTGTGCGGGTTGGCAATGGCCGCGTTGCACACCAACGCGTCCAATCGACCAAACTGCCCAAGCACCTCGGAGACCCCGGCACTGACCTGGGCTTCGTCGGCGACATCCATGGTGATGAACCAGGCATTGTCGCCAAGTGCCTTGGCCACCTTGGCGCCGCGCGGCCGGTCAAGGTCGCTGAGTACCACCTGCCAACCTTCGCAGATAAGCCAGGCAGCGATGCCCAGGCCGATGCCGCGTGCGGCACCGGTAACCAGGGCTACCCGACCGTTATGGCCCGGTTCGCCGCCCTTCCAGTCGATCACAGCGCAGCCAGCCCACGTGCCAGGTCGGCTTGCAGGTCAGCGACATCTTCCAGGCCCACTGCAATGCGGATCAGGCTGTCGCGGATTCCGGCAGCCTCGCGCTCTTGCGGCGACAGACGGCCGTGGGAGGTGGTGGCCGGGTGGGTGATGGTGGTCTTGCTGTCACCCAGGTTAGCGGTGATCGAAAGCAGACGCGTGGCATCGATGAAGCGCCAGGCGCCGTCTTTGCCGCCCTTGACCTCAAAGCTCACCACTGCGCCGAAATCGCTCATCTGGCGCTTGGCCAACTCGTGCTGTGGATGGCTGGCAAGACCGGCGTAATGGACTTTCTCCACGCCCTCTTGCTGCTCCAGCCACTGCGCCAGCGCCTTGGCGCCCTCGCAGTGGGCACGCATGCGCAACTTGAGCGTTTCCAGACCCTTGAGGAACACCCAGGCGTTGAATGGACTCAAGGTCGGCCCCGCAGTGCGCAGGAAGCCCACCACTTCTTTCATCTGCTCGCTACGACCCGCCACGGCGCCGCCCATGCAACGGCCCTGGCCGTCGATGAACTTGGTCGCCGAATGCACGACGATGTCGGCCCCGAGCTTGAGCGGCTGCTGCAGCGCCGGGGTGCTGAAGCAGTTGTCCACCACCAGCATCGCACCACGGGCATGGGCGATCTCGGCCAGCGCGGCGATATCCACCAGCTCCGCCAAGGGGTTGGATGGCGACTCGACGAACAGCAGCTTGGTGTTGGCCTTGATGCCCCGCTCCCAACCGCTCAGGTCAGCCAGCGGCACGTAGTCCACTTGCACGCCAAAGCGCTTGAAATACTTCTCGAACAAGCTGATGGTCGAACCGAATACGCTCTGCGACACCAGCACATGGTCACCGGCGCTGCACAGCGCCATCACCGTGGACAGGATCGCCGACATGCCCGTGGACGTACCCACGGCCTGTTCTGCACCTTCCAGCGCCGCCAGGCGCTCTTCGAAGGCGCGCACGGTCGGGTTGGTGTAGCGCGAATAAACGTTGCCCGGTGTTTCACCGGCAAAGCGCGCAGCCGCATCGGCAGCCGTGCGGAATACATAGCTGGAGGTGAAGAACAGCGGGTCGCTGTGTTCGGCCTCCGGCGTGCGGTACTGACCGGCGCGCACCGCCAGGGTGTCGAAACCGACACCCTCCAGGTCGCTGTCCAGTCGCCCGGCATCCCATTGATCACTCATGCCGTCGCTCCCAAATCAGTTGTTGTACAGGTCGATGATCGCGCTGACTGCCTGGGTCTTGACCTTGGCCGCATCGTTGCGGGCCTGCTCGATGCGTTCCAGATAGGCGTCGTCGATGTCGCCGGTGACGTACTCACCGTCGAACACTGCGCAATCGAAATGCTCGATCTTGATCTTGCCGCCACCGACCGATTCGATCAGGTCTGGCAGGTCTTGGTAGACCAGCCAATCGGCGCCGATCAACTCGGCCACCTGGTCGGTGGTACGGTTGTGGGCGATCAGTTCGTGAACACTCGGCATGTCGATGCCGTAGACGTTGGGGTAACGCACCGCCGGAGCGGCGGAGCAGAAGTAGACGTTCTTGGCACCGGCCTCGCGGGCCATCTGGATGATCTGCTTGCACGTGGTGCCACGCACGATCGAGTCGTCGACCAGCATCACGTTCTTGCCGCGGAACTCAAGCTCGATGGCGTTGAGCTTCTGTCGGACCGATTTCTTGCGCGCGGCCTGGCCGGGCATGATGAAGGTACGGCCGATGTAGCGGTTCTTGACGAACCCTTCGCGGAACTTGACGCCCAGGTGGTTGGCCAGCTCCAGCGCGGCGGTGCGGCTGGTGTCCGGGATCGGGATAACCACGTCGATGTCGTGCTCAGGGCGCTCGCGGCGAATTTTCTCGGCCAGCTTCTCACCCATGCGCAGACGCGCCTTGTACACCGAGACGCCATCCATGATCGAGTCAGGACGGGCCAGGTAGACGTGTTCGAAGATGCACGGCTTGAGCTGCGGATTGGTCGCGCACTGCTTGGTGTACAGTTGGCCTTCTTCGGTGATGTACACCGCCTCGCCCGGCGCCAGGTCGCGGATCAGGGTGAAGCCGAGCACGTCCAGCGCCACGCTTTCCGAGGCGATCATGTACTCGACGCCTTCGTCGGTGTGACGCTGGCCAAATACCACCGGGCGGATACCGTTAGGGTCACGGAAGCCGACGATGCCGTAGCCGGTGATCATCGCCACGACCGCGTAGCCGCCGACGCAGCGGCTGTGAACATGGGAAACCGCAGCGAACACATCTTCTTCGGTCGGCTGCAGCTTGCCGCGTACGGCCAACTCGTGGGCGAACACGTTGAGCAACACTTCCGAATCGGAGTTGGTGTTGACGTGGCGCAGGTCAGACTCGTAGATCTCCTTGGCCAGCTGCTCGACGTTGGTCAAGTTGCCGTTGTGCGCCAGGGTGATGCCATAAGGCGAGTTGACGTAGAACGGCTGGGCCTCGGCCGAAGTCGAGCTGCCCGCAGTCGGGTAGCGCACATGGCCGATACCCATGTGGCCGACCAGACGCTGCATGTGCCGCTGCTGGAAGACGTCGCGCACCAGACCATTGTCCTTGCGCAGGAACAACCGGCCGTCATGGCTGGTCACGATACCGGCAGCATCCTGGCCGCGGTGCTGAAGGACCGTTAGCGCGTCATACAGCGCCTGATTGACGTTCGACTTACCGACAATACCGGTGATGCCACACATGCGACGCAACCCCTACTTTGATGAAACTTGAGTGAATAGCGCTCAAGGCCTGGCAGGCCCGAGCAACTGTTCCGTGAACGGAAGATCAGCAGGTACGCTGACCCCACTGGACATCCACTGACCGGTCATCCCTAGGATAAGGTTTTTTGACCAGTCAGCGACCAATAGAAATTGTGGTATCAGGCGTGATTCCTGCCACCACGGATCCTGTTGCACCGGCCCCAGGCTCAGCAGCCCGACCGCCACGACGACCAGCAAGGCACCCCGGGCGGCGCCAAAGGCCATGCCCAGGAAGCGATCGGTACCGGACAGCCCGGTTACGCGGATCAGCTCGCCTATGAGGAAATTGAGCATCGCCCCAACGATCAGGGTGGCGATGAAAAGAATGGTACAGCCGGCGATGACCCGTGCCGAAGGCGTCTGGATATAGCTTTCCAGGTACTGCGACAACGAACCGCCGAACATCCAGGCTACAGCGCCCGCCACTATCCAGATGATAAGCGACAGGGCTTCCTTGACGAAGCCGCGCGTAAGACTGATCAATGTGGAAACGGCGATGATCGCGATGATCGCCCAATCAACCCAGGTAAATGCCACGGTGCTGCCTGCAGACGTTTGAGGCGGCGCATTTTACCAGAGCGGCGGGCCGGGGGTAAGCGGAATGTCGGGGCGTTGAGGCATTGGCATCATCGACATGGCCTCAAGGGACGGTTTACCCCGGCTGCTGCTATCGCGGGGCAAGCCCGCTCCCACGTAGCAAGCGTAGGCTCCAATATTCTGGCCAGGCAGGTACCGCGTGGGAGCGGGCCAGCCCCGCGATAGCCTCAGGCCAGGCAGCAAATACCTTGAACACGAAGGCGCCCGTGGTCAGCTACGCTCCGGCTGGAACCTGACCACGAAGCCCTTGAGCTTGTGCTGGCGATTGATCACATCACGCAGACGCTCGGCCTCGGCGCGCTCGATCAATGGCCCGACATACACCCGGTTCATGCCATCGGCAGAACGGATATAGGCGTTGTAGCCCTGGCTGCGCAAGGTTTTCTGCAGATTATCGGCACCGACACGGTTGGACAGGCTGGCCAACTGGATCGACCAGCTCACCGGCAGGCCATTGGCGTCGATCTTCGACGGTGCTGCAGGCTTGGCGGCGCTGGCTGCTGTCGCCGGCGCTGGAGTTGCCGCCGGACGGGTCTCGACCTTGGCCGCTGGCGCCGGTGCCACCGGCTTGGCGGCGGGCGCCTGGGCCTGCGGCACGGCAGACGGCGCCGGCGCAATCGGCTGGCTCGGCGTGCTAGCCGGTGCAGTCGACTCATCGACGACCACTGGCGGCTGTTCGGACAGATCCGCTACCGGCTGCTGCTCAGGCACCTGGATCGTCTCGACCTGCACTTGCGGCAAGCTCGGCATCGCCGGCGCCTGCGGCGCATCGACCTGCACCTGACGCATTTCGTCCTCGCGGCTGAATAACATCGGCAAGAAGATCACCGCCAGCGCCACCAGCACCAGCGCACCAACCATGCGCTGTTTCATTCCCTTATCCAGCACTGCCATCTACTCCACCCTCAGGAGCCTGCCGTTCAAGCCATTCCAGGGCCTGACCGACACAGAAAAACGAACCGAACAGCACGATCTGATCATCTGCCGTCGCCTGCGCGCACTGTCCTTCCAAAGCAGCCTCGACGCTGGCATAAGACTTCACCGTAGCGCCGAGGTTCGTCAAGGCCGTTGCCAACTCAGCCGCCGGGCGCGTGCGCGGTGTAGCCAAAGGTGCCACCGCCCAGTTGTCGAACAGGCCCTGCAGCGGCGCTACCACGCCTTGCAGGTCTTTGTCGGCGAGCAGGCCGAACACCGCCAGGCGCTTGCCCTGCGGCGCTCGTGCGGCGAGGCGACGAGCCAGGTACTCGGCAGCATGGGGGTTATGCCCCACATCCAGGAGCAGCTCGACGCGCTTGCCGTGCCAGACCAATGCACGACGATCCAGACGACCGGTGATGCGAGTATCGAGCAGGGCCTGGCGGACTTGCCCGGCCTCCCACGGCAAGCCCATCAACAGGTAGGCCTGCAACGCCAGCGCGGCGTTTTCCATCGGCAGGTCGAGCAGCGGCAGGTCATGCAACTCGACCGCCGCGCCATCGAGCTTGCGCCCACGCCACTGCCAATGATTAGCCGTCTCGGCCAGATCGAAATCGCGCCCGCGTAGCAACAGCGGGCAGGCCAACTCGCGGGCCTTGTCCAGCAACGGTTGCGGTGGCAGCAGATCGCCACACAGGGCCGGTTTGCCCTGGCGGAAGATACCGGCCTTTTCGAAGGCCACTGACTCGCGGCTATCGCCCAGGTAGTCGACATGATCGACGCCAATGCTGGTAACCAGCGCGAGGTCGGCATCGACCAGGTTGACCGCATCCAGCCGGCCACCGAGGCCGACTTCGAGCACCACGGCATCCAGAGCCGACCGATGGAACAGCCAGAACGCCGCCAGGGTGCCCATTTCGAAATAGGTCAGGGAAATCTCGCCGCGCGCCGCCTCGACGGCGGCGAAGGCTTGGCACAACTGCTCATCGCTGGCGTCGACGCCATCGATGCGCACCCGCTCGTTGTAATGCAGCAGGTGCGGCGAGCTGTAGACGCCGACCTTGAGGCCCTGGGCCTGGAGCAAGGCGGCGACGAAGGCACAGGTCGAACCCTTGCCGTTGGTACCGGTAACGGTCACTACCCGAGGCGCCAGCTTGCCCAGCCCGAGCCGCTGGAGAACCTGTTGCGAACGCTCCAGGCCCATGTCGATGGCCGAAGGGTGCAGCTGCTCGAGATAGGCGAGCCAGTCGCCGAGGGTACGTTGAGTCATTACGCGACGGCCGCCACTTCCTGAGCTTCGGCCGGGGTCGGCTGGCCAGTCATCTGTGCCAGCAGGCGAGCCAGGCGCGGACGCAGCTCGTGACGCGAGATGATCAGGTCGATGGCGCCGTGCTCGAGCAGGAACTCACTGCGCTGGAAGCCTTCTGGCAGCTTCTCGCGAACGGTCTGCTCGATGACGCGCGGGCCGGCAAAGCCGATCAGCGCCTTAGGCTCGCCAACGATCACATCGCCAAGCATCGCCAGGCTGGCGGAAACGCCACCGTAGACCGGGTCGGTCAGCACGGAGATGAACGGAATGCCTTCTTCGCGCAGGCGCGCCAGCACTGCCGAGGTCTTGGCCATCTGCATCAGCGAGATCAGCGCTTCCTGCATACGTGCACCGCCCGAGGCGGAGAAGCAGATCATCGGGCAGCGGTTTTCCAGCGCGTAGTTGGCGGCACGGACGAAACGCTCACCGACGATGGCACCCATCGAGCCACCCATGAAGGAGAACTCGAAGGCGCTGACCACGATCGGCATGCCCATCAGGGTGCCGCTCATGGAGATCAGGGCGTCTTTCTCGCCGGTCTGCTTCTGCGCGCCAGCCAGGCGGTCCTTGTACTTCTTGCCGTCGCGGAATTTCAGGCGGTCAACCGGCTCCAGATCGGCACCGAGCTCGGCACGGCCGTCGGCGTCGAGGAAGATGTCGATGCGCGCACGGGCGCCGATACGCATGTGATGATTACACTTGGGGCAGACATCCAGGGTCTTTTCCAGCTCAGGACGATACAGCACGTTCTCGCAGGCTGGGCACTTGTGCCACAGGCCTTCCGGTACCGAGCTCTTCTTCACCTCGGAACGCATGATCGATGGGATCAGTTTGTCGACTAACCAGTTGCTCATGCTTTCTTTCTCCAGTATTTGGCGGGCGGGGACCGATCTGGCCGGCCATGCCCTACCCTTGAGCTCATATTCTTCAATGAAACGATGATGGACCGGCTCCGGGGCCCGCTACTGCGCGAAGCCAACCGAACGACCGAACCCTCTTCAATCTGTCATGCCGGCGCCATTGACACCGACTCTGCACCTGGCTGCGCCTGCAACAGCACGCGCGCCTGGCAGCAAAAGGCTGCGATAGCTATGGACGATGGCGCGCGGCCAGCCGTCACATCTGCCTTCACGCCTGCTTCACTGCACGCACGAACGCCTCGATCTTGGCGGCGTCCTTGATGCCCTTGGCTTGCTCGACCCCACCGCTGACATCCACCGCATAAGGGCCAACCTGGGCAATCGCCTGGCCGACGTTGCTCGGGTTCAGACCACCAGCGAGGATAATCGGTTTACTCAAGCGTGGCGGCACCAGCGACCAGTCGAAAGCTTCGCCAGTCCCCCCCGGGACGCCGGCGACGAAGGTATCCAGGAGAATCCCGCTGGCATTGGCGTAGTGCTTGCACTGAGCTTCAAGGTCATCGCCAGGACGCACCCGCAAGGCCTTGATCCAGGGCCGGTGAAAACCGTCGCAGTCAGCCGGGGTTTCGTCGCCGTGGAACTGTAGCAGGTCCAGCGGTACCGCCTCGAGGATCTCGTTGAGCTCGCAGCGCGAGGCATTGACGAACAGGCCAACGGTGGTCACGAACGGCGGCAGCGCGGCAATGATCGCCCGCGCCTGCTGCACGTCCACCGCACGCGGGCTCTTGGCATAGAAGACCAGGCCGATGGCATCGGCGCCGGCTTCGGCGGCGGCCAGGGCGTCTTCGATGCGGGTAATCCCGCAGATCTTGCTGCGAACGTTGCTCATGGACGGCGAACCTTGAGTAATCGGTGAAAGGCCGGATGTTAGCAAATCACTTTTCGCCCGTCAGTCTGCCAAGGCGTCGAAACCGGTAAGAAAGTGTGGGCCGATGTAACGCTGGGGCAAGGTGAACTGCTCAGGGTACTCAACTTGCACCAGGTACAGGCCATACGGATGCGCGGTCACCCCGGCCTCGCGGCGATCGCGGCTTTGCAGCACTTCGCGGGCCCACTCGATCGGCCGCTCGCCGCTGCCAATGCTCATCAGCACCCCAGCGATGTTGCGCACCATGTGATGCAGGAACGCCGTGGCGCGGATGTCCAGGACGATCATCTGGCCATGGCGGGTGACGCGCAGGTGGTACATGTGCTTGACCGGCGACTTGGCCTGGCATTGGCTGGCACGAAAAGCGCTGAAGTCATGGGTACCGAGCAGGTATTGCGCCGCTTGGGCCATACGCTCGACGTCCAGCGGGCGGTGGTTCCAGGTGACTTCCTCGGCCAGGTGCGCCGGACGGATCGGATCGTTGTAGATGACGTAGCGGTAGCGCCGGGCAGTGGCCTTGAAGCGCGCGTGAAAATCCGCCGGCATCTGCTGCGCCCAGGCCACGCTGATGTCTCGCGGCAGGTTGAAGTTGGTGCCCATGGTCCAGGCGCGCTCATCGCGCACGGCATTGGTATCGAAGTGCACGATCTGCCCGCAGGCATGCACGCCGGCGTCGGTGCGCCCGGCGCAGACCACCGAGATCGGCGCATTGGCCACCTTCGACAACGCCTGCTCAAGGGCCTGCTGGACACTGGCCACACCGCTGGCCTGGCGTTGCCAGCCGCGGTAGCGAGCGCCTTTGTATTCCACGCCCAGGGCGATGCGCGAGTAGCCTTCGGCCGCCGATTCGGCCGCGTCGTTGTCGATGATGTCCAAGTAACTGAAACCTGTGGATGGAACGAAGGGCGGCATTATAACGACAACGGCAGCCTTCTGGGCTGCCGTTGCGGGGCTTGCATCAGGGGCCGCGTCGCCCTCTTCGCGGGCAAGCCCGCTCCTAAAAGGATCGCACGCCCCTCAAGATCAATGCGGTACCTGTGGGAGCGGGCTTGCCCGCGAAAAGAACACCACCGACCTGAAGTCTTACACCAGCCGGGACAGCATCTCCTCAGCTTCACTGCGCTGACCGTCATCACCATCCTTGACCACTTCATCGAGGATGTCGCGCGCGCCCTGGTGATCACCCATATCGATATAGGCACGGGCCAGATCGAGCTTGGTGGCCACTTCGTCGGCACCGGAGAAGAAGTCAAAGTCCAGGTCGTCCAGCGGCTCCGGCTCCTGCGCGGCGTCGGCAGCGGTGAATTGCGCCTCCAGCGACGGCGTTTCGAGGTTCTGCGAGAGCTTGTCCAGTTCGGCGTTGACGTCGTCCAGCTCCGAGGCAAAGTTCTTTGCCGCGGGCGAGTCGTCTTCCAGCGACAGCGACAGGTCGAAGTCGTCTGGCAGCTCCAGTTCGGAGATCGGATCGAACTCGGGAATCTCGTCGAACGCTGCCAGCTCAGCGGCCACATCCACCGGGGCTTCCTCGGCCGGAGTCGCAACTGGCGAATCACCGACATCCAGATCGAAGTCGGCCAGGTCGTCGACGCTCTGCGGCTCGGCCTCAGCTTGGGCCTGGGCCAGCAGCGCTTCGAAGTCGTCATCGGCATCCGTTTCACCGACTGCCGGCTCAACCACCTCGGGCTGCTCGAACTGAGCCTCAGGTTCAATAGCAGGCTCAACCTCATCCAGGATCGGCGACTGCAACTGATCATCCAGCGCCAGGTCATCGTCCAGACTCAGATCGAAGGCACTGTCCAGGTCGCTCTCTTCGACGGGTGTCACATCGGCGAGTACTTGCGGCTCAGGCTCGACTACAGGCTCGGACACCAGCTCCTCGACCACAGGCTCAGGCTCGCCTAGCTCAGCAGCCGGGATATCCTGTTCGTCTTGCAGCAGCTCTTGAACGTATTGCTCGTCCAGCTCTGCCGCCAGGGCCGCCGCGCCAAGGCCGGCAGCCGCCACGGCGACCATGGCCGGGAAGCGTTCCTTGAGCGATTCGACCTCAGCCTTGTTCTGCTCATTGCCCGCCAGCTTGCGCTCCTGATCGGCAAAGGCGTTCTGGTCGCCTTGACGTGCGTAGACCTCCATCAGCTTCAAGCGCAGGTCGCTGCGCTCAGGCTCGGCGGCCACAGCCGTCTCGAGCAGGTCGGCGGCGTGATTGAGGCGACCACGCTGCAGGCTCAGTTCGACTTCGGCCAGCAGCTTGTCGAGCGGATCTTCTTGCGGCTCTGGCGCAGGCGCCATCACCGGGGCGACGACCGCAGGCTTCTCCGCTGCCGTAGCGGCTGCGGCAGAAGCCGCCACCACTGCCGGCGACAGGGTCACGCTTGGCGCCGACACATCCAGTTCATCGAAGCTGCTTGGCGGCAGGTCCAGATCAGGGTTGCGCTCCCCCTCCTCCGACAAGGCGCGGGCCATGCGCAGGTGCTTCTCGGCTTCCTGCTGAGCCTTGCGCTTGCGTGCCAACAACAGCAGCAACAGCAGCAACACAAGGAACGCCGAGCCAGCAATCAGGCCCAACAGCAATGGATTACCGAGCAGCTCGTCGAGTGCGCTCTGCTCAGTCTTGGCTTCAGCGCCCGGCGCGGCTTGCGGCGCGGTATCGACCGCAGCGGGTGCTGGCTCGACGACAGGCTCCGCTGGCGTCAGCTGGGCGTTGACGGCTGGCTGGGCCGGCGCAGGCTCACCTGGCAGAGCAGCGACTGGCGGCGTCTGCCCGGCGGCGCCTTGGGCTTCGAGGCGCGCCAGTTGGTCATTTTTCAGTTGGATCAGACGCTGCAGCTTGTCCAGCTGGCTCTGCAGGTCGGTCATGCGGCTCTTGAGTTCTTCGTTGTCGCGTCGGCTGGTGTCCAGGCTCTCCTGGGCGACCGCCAATTTGTCGTTGAGCTCCTTCGCCCCAGCCGCCCCTGCTTGATTGCCAGGGCTGACCAGACGCAGGTTGTCGCCCTGGGCGATGCGCGATGGCGCCGCCTCGGCTGCGCCGCGACGGGTCGCGTCGAGTTGACGAGCGCGCGGCCCCAAACGGCGGCCTTCGCGCCAGGCCGCGTACTGCTCGGCCACCTCACGGTTCGCTTCGCCTTGGGCAATGCTCTGAATCTGCTGCTGATCCGGCAGACGCAAGACCTGGCCGATCTTCAGCTGGTTGATGTTGTTGCCAATGAAGGCATCCGGGTTCAGTGCCTGGATCGCCAGCATGGTCTGCTGCACCGAGCCGCCCTGGCTGTTGCGCGCGGCAATCTGCCAAAGGGTGTCACGGCGTTTGGTGGTGTAGCTACCAGCGCCGCTGACCGGCGCGCTGATGTTGGCCGCCGCAGGCTGCTCGCCCTGGGCCTTGGCCTGGTCGAGCAGGACGCTGTAGTCGCGCAGCAGACGGCCCTGCGGCCACATCACCTGGACCAGGAACTTGACCACAGGCTCGCTCAATGGCCGGCTGGAGGTAACCCGCAGCACGCTCTTGCCATTGGGATTGAGCACCGTGGTGAAGGTCAGGTCCTCGACATAGGGTGGATAGGCCACCCCGGCCTTGGCGAATTCTTCCGGCGACGCCAGGCTCGGCGCCACTTCGGCAGCGGAGAGGTCGCGCACGTCGAGCAATTCGATCTCGGCGTCCAGCGGCTGGTTCTGTGCCGACTTGAGGGTCAGCTCACCCAACCCCAGGGCATTCGCCATGCCGGACGACAGCGCAGATGCTGCCGCCATGGCCAAAACCAGTTTGCGAATTCGAAGCATGACCTCTTCCCTTGTATGAATCGTCCCAAAATCTAATGTGATATAGGACAAAATTGCTTGGCTTTGTACAAAAAGTGCCTGCGCGACGATCATGCTGCGGTGAAAATGCTGCGGTGAAAACAGGCTCGGAATGCTCATTTACAACCAGTAAACTGCGCTTCCTCGCCTGTTTTCGCCTTGCCTGATCGCCGCTCGGCGACTTTTCGTGCAAACCCTCAGAAGTATCTTTTAGAGCCTGTCTTTTATCAACAATTGAGCGATTTGAACGGCATTGAGCGCAGCGCCTTTGCGCACATTGTCGGTGGTGAGCCAGAGGTTGAGCTGTTGCTCTTCATCAATGCCAAGGCGTACACGACCAACATAGACCACGTCTTGGCCCACTGCGTCACCCACCGGCGTCGGATAATCGTCCGCTTCGACCAGCTCGATACTGTCGGCCGCGTCCAGGGCCTGATTGACTGCCACCAGGTCCACCGGGCGGCGGCTTTGTACGGCCACACTCAAGCTATCGCCGAAAAACACCGGGACTTGAACGCAGGTCACGGAAATCTTCAGCGCAGGCATGTCCAGTAGCACACGTAGCTCATTGACCAAGCGCCGCTCTACGGCGGTGTGCCCCTGCTCATCGCTGGCACCGACCTGGGCCAGCAGGTTGAAAGCGATCTGCCGGTCGAAGAAGCGTGGCTCCAATGGACGGGCATTGAGCAGCTCGGCGGTCTGGCGCGCCAGCTCACTGACCGCTTCCTTGCCCTGGGCCGACACTGCCAGGTTGGCCATGACCTGAACGCGCTCGATATCCAGCAGACCTTTGAGCGGCGCCAGGGCCACCGCCAGCGCAACGGCGGCAGCGCTTGGGCTGGTGATTTGCGCCGGCAGGGTCAGCTTGGCCAGCTGATCGCCATTGGCTTCCGGGACCAGCGCCAGCGCCTGATCGAGACCACCTGACAGGTCGATGACCGTGCAGCCGGCGGCATGGGCCTTGGCTGCGAAACTGCGGCTGACGGCCGGGCCCGCGGCGAAGAAGGCCAGCTGGGCCTGGCTGAAGTCGAAGCTGTCAACTTCGCGCACACGCACTTTCTTGCCAGCGAACATTACGCTGCTACCAGCAGATTCCATGCTGGCGAGCAGGTGCAGGGTTTTGACCGGGAAGCTGAGTTCTTCGAGGATCTGCACGAGGGTTTCACCGACGCTACCGGTGGCGCCGATGACGGCGATGTCTAGGGGTTGGCTCATGGGAAATCCTCTGCGGGTTCGGCGGGAGCGGCACTTTACTTGGATTATTGGGCTTGGGGTACCTTCAGGGCATTTGAATAGCCTCGGATGCGCTATTGCTATCGCGGGGCAAGCCCGCCCCCACGCCAGCCCCGACCTTGGCTGCGAAACTTGCGTGGGGGCGGGCTTGTCCCGCGATAGAGCCTTAACAGCCCCCTAAAAGCAAAAAACCCGCGCTCAGCAAGAGCACGGGTTTCGGTCAAGCCAGGCGCAATCAACGCTCGAGCAAGATCCGCAGCATACGCCGCAGCGGCTCTGCAGCGCCCCACAGCAACTGGTCGCCAACGGTGAAGGCACCCAGGTACTGCGAACCCATGTTGAGCTTGCGCAGACGGCCAACCGGTACATTCAAGGTGCCGGTGACCTTGGTCGGGCTCAGCTCCTGCATGCTGATCTCACGCTGATTCGGCACCAGCTTCACCCATGGGTTGTGCTGGCTGATCATGCCTTCGATATCGGCCAACGGCACGTCTTTGTTCAGCTTGATGGTCAGCGCCTGGCTGTGGCAACGCATGGCGCCGATGCGCACGCAGATACCGTCGACCGGGATCGGGCTCTTGAAGCGACCCAGGATCTTGTTGGTTTCAGCCTGGGCCTTCCACTCTTCGCGGCTCTGGCCGTTCGGCAGTTCCTTGTCGATCCACGGAATCAGGCTGCCGGCCAGCGGCACGCCGAAGTTCTCGGTCGGGAAGGCTTCACTGCGCATGGCCTCGGCCACTTTGCGGTCGATGTCGAGGATGGCGCTGGCCGGATTGGCCAACTCATCGGTGACCGCCGCATTGATGCCGCCCATCTGCTTGATCAGCTCGCGCATGTTCTGTGCGCCAGCACCGGAGGCGGCCTGGTAGGTCATGGCGCTCATCCACTCGACCAGACCGGCTTCGAACAGGCCACCCAGGCCCATCAGCATCAAGCTGACGGTGCAGTTGCCGCCGATGTAGTTCTTGGTCCCGGCGTCGAGCTGCTGGTCGATCACCTTGCGGTTGACCGGGTCGAGGATGATCACCGCGTCATCCTGCATGCGCAGCGAGGAAGCGGCGTCGATCCAGTAACCCTGCCAGCCGGCTTCGCGCAGCTTGGGGAAGACTTCGTTAGTGTAGTCGCCGCCCTGGCAGGTCAGAATGACGTCGAGGGTCTTGAGCTCTTCAATGCTGTAGGCGTCCTTGAGCGGAGCAATATCCTTGCCCACGTTCGGACCTTGGCCACCCACATTGGAGGTGGTGAAGAACACCGGCTCGATCAGGTCGAAATCCTGCTCTTCGAGCATCCGCTGCATGAGCACGGAACCGACCATTCCACGCCAACCGATCAGACCTACACGTTTCATCGCAACTACACCTTTGCTAAAAGTGGGCCACCACCGAGACAGAACGGTGGCGGGCCAGAGAGATTACAGATTCCGCAGCGCTGCGACTACTGCGTCGCCCATTTCCTGCGTACCGACTTTGCTGCAACCAGCCGACCAGATGTCGCCAGTGCGCAGCCCTTGATCCAGCACCAGGCTGACCGCCTGCTCGATCGCCTCGGCAGCGGCGTGCTGGTTGAAGCTGTAACGCAGCATCATCGACACCGAGAGGATGGTCGCCAACGGGTTGGCAATGCCCTGCCCGGCGATGTCCGGGGCCGAGCCGTGGCACGGCTCGTACATGCCCTTGTTATTGGCATCCAGCGACGCCGAAGGCAGCATGCCGATGGAGCCGGTCAGCATGGAAGCTTCATCCGACAGAATGTCGCCGAACATGTTGTCGGTCACCACCACGTCGAACTGCTTGGGCGCGCGTACCAGCTGCATGGCGGCGTTATCGACGTACATGTGGCTCAGCTCGACGCCCGGGTAGTCCTTGGCCACGTCTTCGACCACTTCCCGCCACAGCTGGCTGGACGCCAGTACGTTGGCTTTGTCTACCGAGCACAGCTTGTTGCCACGCACGCGGGCCATGTCGAAACCGACGCGGGCAATCCGGCGGATCTCGCTTTCGCTGTACGGCAGGGTGTCGTAGGCCTGGCGCTCGCCGTTCTCCAGCTCGCGCTGGCCACGTGGGGCACCAAAGTAGATGCCGCCAGTCAGCTCACGGACGATGAGGATGTCCAGGCCGGCGACGATTTCTGGCTTGAGCGAGGAGGCATCGGCCAGTTGCGGATAGAGAATGGCCGGACGCAGGTTGGCGAACAGGCCCAGTTGCGCACGGATTTTCAGCAGACCGCGCTCCGGGCGGATGTCGCGCTCGATCTTGTCCCACTTCGGCCCGCCAACGGCGCCGAGCAGTACAGCGTCAGCCTCGCGCGCACGCTCCAGGGTTTCATCAGCCAGCGGCACGCCATGTTTGTCGATGGCCGCGCCACCGATCACGTCGTGCTCCAGGGCGAAGCCAAGCTGGAACTTGTCATTGGCCAGCTCCAGCACCTTGACCGCTTCGGCCATGATTTCCGGACCAATGCCATCACCTGGGAGAATCAGAATCTGCTTGCTCATGCTTTCCTCTATCCATTCAAACGGCGCGCCGGTAGCGGCTTCGCCGGAAAATACTAGCGCTCAGCCCACAACACCAGCACGTCGGTGCTGAACGAGCCATCGGCTTCGATCTGGTAATACTGCCGCACTTCCTCGCCCATCGCTTGCTGCAATTGGCGAATGGCCACGCGCAGCGCATCAGGGGTGCGCATGCGCTCGACCCAGGAGTTCCACTCAAGGCGCAGGCGCTGGCGGCTGTGGCTGCGCACATGCAAACCTGCCTCGCTGACCTGGCGCTGCCATTCGGCGGCCGAATAATCGCGCACGTGGCTGGTGTCACGCAGCACTTCGACGCTCTGCAAGTAGGTATCGAGCAACGGGCTGCCCGGCGACATGACATCGACGAACGCCGCCACCCCACCCGGCTTGAGCACCCGGCGCACTTCGCGCAAGGCCAGGCCCAGGTCGCTCCAATGATGCGCAGAGTAGCGACTGAAGACGAAATCGAACGCGGCATCGGCAAACGGTAAGCGTTCCGCCGCACCGCGTTCGGTAGTGATATTGGCCAGGCCGCGTTGTGCCGCGGCGCTGGCGACCACGTCGAGCATCGAGTGCGACAGGTCATAGGCGACGACCTCGGCAACCAATGGCGCGACGTGGAAACTGACATGACCGGCACCACAGCCCAGGTCCAGCACCCGGGCGTCGGCATGGCCGGCGAGCTCGGCCTGCAGCAGGGCAAACTCGCTGCCTTGGGCGTGCACGGCGCTGCTCAGGTAGGCACTGGCCTGCTCGCCGAACTGGCGCTGGACGACGTCGGTGTGTTGGCTACTGGTCATGGATCGGTCCTTATCTGGTTTTGCCTGTGCCGGCGCTATCGCGGGGCAAGCCCGCTCCTACACGATGAGCGCTGCCCCTGTAGGAGCGGACTTGCCCCGCGATGAGGCCGGTACAGTCACTTACACACTTCAGGCATCGCGGAACAACCACGGCTGGCTCTGGCGATGCTTGCCCTCGAACGCCGTGATCGCATCGGCGTCCTGCAAGGTCAGGCCAATGTCGTCCAGGCCGTTGAGCAAGCAATGCTTGCGGAAGGCGTCGATCTCGAAATGCAGCACCTTGCCATCTGGACGAGTCACCGCCTGGGCTTGCAAGTCCACGGTCAACTGATAGCCAGGGTTGGCTTCAACCTGCTTGAACAGTTCATCGACTTCCTCATCGCTGAGGATGATCGGCAGCAAGCCGTTCTTGAAGCTGTTGTTGAAGAAGATGTCGGCAAAACTTGGCGCGATCACGCTACGGAAACCGTACTCGTCCAACGCCCAAGGCGCGTGCTCACGGCTGGAGCCACAACCGAAGTTCTCGCGGGCGAGCAGCACGCTGGCGCCCTGGTAACGCTCGTGGTTGAGCACGAACTCTTTGTTCAGCGGGCGCTTGCTGTTGTCTTGGTAAGGCTGCCCCACATCCAGGTAGCGCCACTCGTCGAACAGGTTCGGGCCGAAGCCGGTGCGCTTGATCGACTTGAGAAACTGCTTGGGAATGATCTGGTCGGTATCGACGTTGGCGCGATCCAACGGTGCGACCAAGCCGGTGTGCTGGGTAAAGGCTTTCATGCTGCGCTCCCTTGGATCAACTCGCGGACATCGATGAAGTGACCGGTCACTGCGGCGGCGGCGGCCATCGCCGGGCTCACCAGGTGGGTACGACCACCGGCGCCTTGGCGGCCTTCGAAGTTACGGTTGGAGGTCGAGGCGCAGTGCTCGCCGCTTTCCAGGCGATCCGGGTTCATCGCCAGGCACATCGAGCAGCCGGGTTCACGCCATTCAAAACCGGCTTCGATGAAGATCTTGTCCAGCCCTTCACGTTCGGCTTGCGCCTTGACCAGGCCTGAACCCGGTACCACCAACGCCTGCTTGACGTTGGCAGCGACCTTGCGGCCTTTAGCGATGTCGGCAGCGGCGCGCAAGTCTTCGATCCGCGAGTTGGTGCACGAACCGATGAACACCCGATCCAGACGGATATCGGTGATCGCTTGATTGGCGCTCAAGCCCATGTATTTGAGCGCACGTTCGATCGAACTACGCTTGATCAAGTCTGGCTCGGCAGCAGGGTCCGGCACGCGCTGATCGACCGCCAGCACCATCTCTGGAGAAGTGCCCCAGCTGACCTGCGGCTTGATTTGCGCAGCGTCCAGCTCGACCACGGTGTCGAACACCGCATCTGCGTCGGAGACCAGGCCCTTCCAGGCGGCCACTGCCTGGCTCCACTGAGCAGGCGTCGGCGCGTAGGGACGCCCTTCAACGTAATCGATAGTGGTGTCATCCACTGCCACCAAGCCAACCCGGGCACCGGCCTCGATGGACATGTTGCAGATGGTCATACGGCCTTCCATCGACAGATCGCGGATGGCGCTCCCGGCGAACTCCATGGCGTGGCCGTTGCCACCGGCGGTGCCGATCTTGCCGATCACGGCGAGGACGATGTCCTTGGCGGTGACGCCCTCAGGCAATTTGCCTTCGACGCGCACCAGCATGTTTTTCATTTTCTTGGCCACCAGGCACTGGGTCGCGAGCACATGCTCGACCTCGGAGGTGCCGATGCCGTGGGCCAATGCGCCAAAGGCGCCGTGGGTCGAGGTGTGCGAGTCGCCGCACACCACGGTCATGCCTGGCAAGGTCGCGCCCTGCTCTGGGCTGATGACGTGAACGATGCCTTGGCGCTCGTCGTTCATCTTGAATTCGACGATGCCGTATTCGTCACAGTTCTCGTCGAGGGTCTGCACCTGCAGGCGCGACACCTGGTCGGCGATGGCCTCGATGCCGCCCTTGCGCTCAGGGGTGGTTGGCACGTTGTGGTCAGGCGTGGCGATGTTGGCGTCGATGCGCCATGGCTGGCGGTTAGCCAGGCGCAGACCTTCGAAGGCCTGAGGCGAAGTCACTTCGTGAATGATGTGGCGATCGATGTAGATCAAGGACGAGCCGTCGTCGCGTCGCTTGACTTCATGCGCATCCCAGAGTTTGTCGTAGAGCGTTTTGCCGGCCATCAGACTGTTCCTCATCAGCGTCTTTCTATGCCAATAACCCCTTGGCTTGTACGGTCGATGCTATGGGGTTAGATTGAATAACTCAAATTCATAATTTTTATGCTTTGGATAACCTGAAGGAATACAAACGGTGGACCTGGCCAACCTGAGCGCATTTATCGCCATCGCCGAGACCGGCAGTTTCTCCGGGGCCGGCGAACGCCTGCATTTGACTCAGCCGGCAATCAGCAAACGCATCGCTGGCCTTGAGCAGCAACTGGACGTCCGCCTGTTCGACCGCTTGGGCCGGGAGGTGACCTTGACCGAAGCCGGCCGGGCATTGCTGCCGCGGGCTTATCAAATCCTCAACGTATTGGATGATACCCGACGGGCGCTTACCAATTTGACCGGGGAAGTGAGCGGTAGGCTGACCCTGGCGACAAGCCACCATATTGGTTTACACCGCCTTCCCCCACTACTACGGGCATTCACTCGCGAGCACCCAAAAGTCGCGTTAGATATTCAGTTTCTTGATTCAGAAGCGGCCTACGACGAAATTCTCCATGGCCGGGCGGAAATCGCCGTCATCACCCTGGCACCCGAGCCGCACCACCTGGTTCGGGCGGTATCGGTGTGGGACGATCCACTGGACTTCGTCGCCTCCCCCGAGCATCCGTTGACCAGCAACGGCGCAGTCAGCCTGGCCGACGTCGCCAGCCATCCGGCCGTGTTCCCGGGCGGCAACACCTTTACCCGGCACATTGTTCAACGCCTGTTCGAAAGCCAGGGCCTGACGCCGAACATCGCCATGAGCACCAACTACCTGGAAACCATCAAGATGATGGTGTCGATTGGCCTGGCCTGGAGCGTGCTACCGCGCACCATGCTCGATGAACAAGTTGCACCCATCGCTTTACCCGGCGTAAAGCTGTCGCGACAGCTAGGCTACATTCTGCACACCGAGCGAACGCTGTCGAACGCAGCCAGGGCGTTCATGGCCCTGCTCGACAGCCACGCAGGGCCCGCCTGACCGGTCGTCAGCACGGCATTTCACTCTCAGGGACGCGTCATTCGCCAAAGGTCTGGTATCGATGCCCAAATCAGTTAATCGCTTTGCGCGCCTGCCGCGCATCCCTGCGGCCGACCCGCAGGCGTCGGAACAGGCTTGGCAGAATGCCCCACAACTATTGGCCGCCCTCAATGGTGCACGCCTGGGCGCCTGGCTGTGGGACATCGAGAGCGGTCGGGTCAGCTGGTCGCGCGGCACCCAGGCATTATTTGGCTTCGACCCGCTGCGGCCGCTGCCCAGCGACATCGACTACCTCGACCTGCTGCCTGAAGAGGACCGCGCGCGCACCCGCCAGGCCTTTCAGGCGGTGGTCAACGGCGAACCGATCGAACAGGCCATGCGCCATCGTATCCGCTGGCCAGATGGCAGCATGCACTGGCTGGAGATCAACGGCAGCCTGACCCAAGACCGCCATGGCCGGCGGCAGATGATCGGGGTGATCCGCGAGATCACCCGCCAGCGCGAACGCGAAACCGCCCTGATCAACTCGGAAAAACGCTTCGCCACCCTCTTCCACCTGAGTCCCAACGCGATTCTGCTGACCCGCCGTAACGACGGCATGCTGTTCGAGGTCAACCAGCACTTTGAAGACATGTTCGGCTGGCCCGGTGCGCAGATCGTCGGCAAGACCAGCATCGAGCTCGGCCTGTGGGTCAATCCCGACCAGCGTCACCAGGTGCTGGAAGCCACCCGCAACACCAGCGGCCCGGTGACCATGGAAGTGCAATTTCGCGCCAGCAGCGGCAAGATCCACGACGGCATCCTCTGCACCCAGGGCATTGAGCTTGAAGGCGTCACGTTCCTGCTCAGTACCTTCGTCGACACCAGTGAACGCAAACGCGCCGAACAGGCACTCAAGGACAGCCAGGAGCGTCTGGACCTTGCCCTGGATTCCGCGCAACTGGGCACCTGGGACTGGCACATCCCCAGTGGCATGCTGTATGGCTCGGCCCGCGCCGCACAGCTGCATGGGCTCGACCCAGTACCCTTTCACGAGTCGTTCGAAGCCTTTTTCGAAGGCGTGCCGGAACAGGAGCGCAATGTCATGCGCCAGGCCTATCGCAGTTTGCGCGAAGGCCCGGCGGGCAATTATCAGATCACCTACCGGGTGGAGCTGGAAAACGGCGCCTCGCGCTACATCGAAAGCCGCGCCCGGCTCTACCGCGACGAACAAGGCAACCCGCTGCGCATGGCCGGCACCTTGCTCGACATCACCGACCAGGTCGAGCGCGAGCTGCGCCTGAGTGCGTCGGAAGAGAAGTTCGCCAGCCTGTTCCAGGTCAGCCCCGACCCGATCTGCGTAACCCGCCAGGATTCTGGCCAGTTCATCGAGATCAATCCGGCATTCACCCAGACCTTCGGCTGGAACGCCGAGCAGGTGATTGGCCGTACCGCCGAGGAGATTGGCCTGTGGGCCGAATCGGCCGAACGCGCACACCGCATCGAGCGGGTAATCCGCGAGCAGGACTTGAGCAATGTCGCGGTGGTGGTCAACCACCGCAGCGGCGCAGCCCTGACCTGCGTGATTTCCAGCCGCCTGATCACGGTCGACAACCAACCCTGCAGCGTCACCTCACTGCGCGACATCACCCAGCAGCAACGCGCCGAAGCGGCGCTCAAGGCCAGCGAGGAGAAGTTCGCCAAGGCCTTCCATTCCAGCCCCGACGCGATCACCATCACCGAGCGTGAGACCGGCCGTTACCTTGAGGTCAACGATGGCTTCTGCCGACTGACCGGCTACAGCGCTGCCGAGGTGGTCGGGCAGTCGGTGTATGAGATCGGCATCTGGGCCGATGACAAACAGCGCAGCGCCCTGCTCAACGAGCTCAAGGAGCGCGGCCGGGTGCATCACCGGGAGATGCTCGGGCGCAACAAGCGCGGCGATATTCTCACCGTCGAAGTGTCGGTAGAACCCATCAGCCTCAACGAGAGCGATTGCCTGCTGCTGACCGCGCGCGACGTCAGCCAACTGAAGAACGCCCAGGCGCAGATCCGCCACCTGGCCTATCACGACCCGCTGACCAACCTGCCCAACCGCGCCTTGCTGATGGATCGCCTCAGCCAGCAGATCGCCCTGCTCAAGCGCCACAACCTGCGCGGCGCGCTGCTGTTCCTCGATCTCGACCATTTCAAGCACATCAACGACTCGCTCGGCCATCCAGTCGGCGACACGGTGCTGAAGATCATCACTGCGCGCCTGGAAGCCAGCGTGCGCCTTGAGGATACCGTGGCGCGCCTGGGCGGCGATGAGTTCGTGGTGCTATTGACCGGCCTTGAAGGCAGCCGCGAGGCGGTGGAAACCCAAGTCCGCGAGCTGGCCGACACCCTGCGCGAGCTGCTCGCCGAGCCGATGTCGCTGGATGGCCAGCGCCTGCAAGTGACCCCAAGTATTGGTGTGGCATTGATCCCCGACCATGGCGCCACCCCCGCCGACCTGCTCAAGCGCGCCGATATCGCCCTGTACCGGGCCAAGGACTCCGGGCGCAACACCACCCAGCTGTTCCACACCACCATGCAGAAGGCCGCCAGCGAGCGCCTGCGCATGGAGAACGACCTGCGCCTGGCCTTGGCCCGGGGTGAACTGGCGCTGCACTTCCAGCCCCAGGTGGATGCCCGCGATAACCGCATCGTTGGCGCCGAAGTGCTGCTGCGCTGGCACCATCCGCAATTGGGCCAGCAGCCACCGGCCCAGTTCATTCAGGTACTCGAAGAAAGTGGCTTGATCCTTGAAGTTGGCAGCTGGATCCTCGACGAAGCCTGCGATGCCTGCGCCCATATGCTGCAGGACGGCCTGATCGATGCCGACGATTTCAGCCTGTGCGTGAACATCAGCCCTCGGCAGTTCCGCCAGAACGATTTCGTCGAGCGAGTGCTGCGCAGCCTCGACGACTACCGCCTGCCACGGCACATGCTCAAGCTGGAGATCACCGAAGGCATCGTCATCCAGAACCTGGAGGACACCATTGCCAAGATGCGCGAGCTCAAGCGCTATGGCGTAAGTTTTGCCATGGATGATTTTGGCACCGGTTACTCATCGCTGACCTACCTCAAACGGCTGCCGGTGGATGCGCTGAAGATCGACCAGACCTTTGTCCGCGACGCGCCGATCGACCCCAATGATGCCGAGATCGTCCGCGCCATCGTGGCCATGGCCCGCAGTCTTGAGCTCGCGGTGATTGCCGAGGGTGTGGAATTGACCGAGCAGCTAGAGTTTCTTGAGCGGCTGGGCTGTCACCTGTACCAGGGGTACCTGCACAGCCGGCCACTGCCGCTGCAGGAGTTCCGGCAGATGCTGCTGGAAGCGCCAGCTGACTACTGAAAGAAATGCGTGGGAGCGGGCTTGCCACGCGATTATCGTTCGCGAGGCCGGCTTCGCCACTTGTGCCTTGGCAAATGCGGGGCAAGTCCGCTCCCACGCTATGTACATCCATAACATGTACATCCATGACACGTAAAAAGGGCACCCGAAGGTGCCCTTTCGTACATCCCGACAAGCTTAGTTCAGCGCAGGTTTGTCGCTGTTGATCGGGATGCGTTTGGCCTTGGCCTCTTCCGGGACGACGCGCAGCAGATCGACGCTGAGCAGACCGTTGGCCAGACCTGCCGACTTCACTTCGATGTGATCGGCCAGGCGGAACGACAACTTGAAGGCCCGCTGGGCAATGCCCTGATGCAGATAGGTCACTGCGCCTGCGTTGCCTGCGTCGCGCTTGCCTCCGCTTACGGTCAGCACGCCTTTTTCAACCTGCAGGTCGAGGTCGTCTTCCTGGAAGCCAGCTGCGGCAACCACGATGCGATAGTGGTCATCGCCATGTTTTTCCACGTTGTAGGGTGGGTAGCTGCTACCCGCCTCGTTACGCGCCGCGGATTCGAACAGGTCATTGAAACGGTCGAAGCCAACGGAATGGCGGAACAGTGGTGCAAGAGAGAAAGCGGTAGTCATGGTCATAAACTCCTGAGATTCAGCAAGTAAGTCATTACGCGACCCGACTTCGGCATCGCGTACTCAAGAGATAAGGGCCAGGGAAAAGGTTTCAAGTGCAGACTGCAAAATTTTTTCTAGCTCTTTGTGGCAGCGGGCTTGCCCCGCGATAACACCCGCACTCACACAACAGGTTCAATCAGGCGACCGCCTCGCACCGCGCCTCGCGCATATCCACCCCCAGCAGCTGGCTGATCCGCTCACAGTCATCCACCCGCCGCAGCTCAGCAAACATCACCACTGCCTCGGGATAACTGCGGGTCAACATCGCCATCCACTGCTTCATGCGCCCCGGCGCATAGCGCGGCGACAGCTTGGCCTGGGCCTGGCGCCAGAACTCTCGCAGCAGCGGCAGCAACGCTTGCCAATCCAACGGCTGGTAATCGCGCCCATCCCGCGCGGCAGCGATCTGCAGGGCCAAATCTGGCCGCGACACCAGCCCGCGACCGAGCATGATGTCCTCTGCCCCGCTGACCTCACGGCAGCGCCGCCAGTCATCCACCGTCCAGATTTCGCCGTTGGCGAACACCGGCACCTTGACCACATCCTGCACGCGCGCCACCCATTCCCAGTGTGCCGGCGGCTTGTAGCCCTCGACCTTGGTGCGCGCATGCACCACCAGATGCGCAGCGCCACCCTCGGCCAGTGCCGTGGCGCAGTCCAGTGCGCCGTCAGGGCTGTCGAAGCCCAGGCGCATCTTGGCCGTCACCGGTATATGCGCCGGCACCGCCCGCCGCACCTGGCTGACAATCGCATGCAACAGCTCCGGCTCCTTGAGCAGTACCGCCCCACCGCGCGACTTGTTCACGGTCTTGGCCGGGCAGCCGAAGTTCAGGTCGATCACCGGCGCGCCAAGCTCGCAAGCCAGCACGGCATTTTCCGCCAGGCACACCGGATCCGAGCCGAGCAGCTGTAGGCGCATCGGCACGCCCGCCGCCGTGCGCGCGCCCAGGCGCAGCTCCGGGGCGAGCTTGTCGAATTGCGAAGGCGGCAGCAGGCGGTCGCAGACGCGGATGAACTCGGTAACGCACCAGTCGATGCCGCCGACGCGGGTAAGCACGTCGCGCAGAATGTTGTCGACCAGCCCCTCCATCGGGGCCAGGGCAATTTGCATGAAGGGGTCTCGGCGAAAAAGGCGGCAGTCTAGCAAACAATCACAGCAGTTCAGGCACCGATCAGCGCCTGACCGTAACCCTCGATAAATTCCGTCGGCATACGCTTGGGCTTGCCAGTGGACAGTTCGATGCAGACAAAGGTGGTCTGCGCCCGCAGCAAGATTGCACCATCGCGTGGGCGCTTGAGCTGAAAGCGCCGGGTCATGCGCAGGCGCTGGTCCCAGTCGATGATCCAGGTAGCCAGCTGCAGCTCGTCGTCTTCGTAGGCAGCGGCCAGGTAGTCGATTTCGTGGCGAACCACAGCCATGGCCCGGTCCAGGCGGCGGTATTCGGCCAGGTCCAGACCCAGGCGCTGCGAGTGGCGCCAGGCGCAGCGCTCCAGCCAGGTGACGTAGACCGCGTTGTTGGCGTGGCCGAGGCCATCGATGTCGTCGGCACCGACGCGAAGGTCGATGATAAATGGCGATGCCAAATCCCAGCTCATGCCCGCTCCCAATGTCAGTGAACGGGCGGAGTGTAACCCAAGCTCAAGCGCTTTGCCGGGTAGGTTCCTGGGTACGCGCGAGCAAATCCAGCACCGCTTCGCTCAGGCGCGGGTCGGCCAGCACTCGCTGGTGGCCGCCCTCTTCCAGCAGCATCAGGCGGCTGTCGAACCAGGCCTTGTGGATCAGCTGCGCCTCGCCGACCGGGACCAACTGATCGTCAGCCGCGTGCACCACCAGGCCCGGTAGCTCCAGCTGGTAGCCACTGACGTCCAGGCGGGCGATCTGCATGCCGACATCGTGTTCGATCTGGCGAATGAACGCTGCCCTGGCCCGCGCAGGTAGCCCTAAACGCTGAGCAAAGCCGCGCAACACGCCGATTAACTGCGCAGGCGCAGCGATACTCACTGCGGCCTCGGTGCGCAATCCCCATTGCAA
The DNA here is from genome assembly GCF_051129895.1 of Pseudomonas sp. Je.1.5.c. Lineage (NCBI taxonomy): Bacteria > Pseudomonadati > Pseudomonadota > Gammaproteobacteria > Pseudomonadales > Pseudomonadaceae > Pseudomonas > Pseudomonas sp. Je.1.5.c. The sequence continues at coordinate 65,462 of NZ_JBCPSP010000015.1, read as the reverse complement.
GGCCAACATGACACTGGCGCCGCCCATGGAATGGCCAATCACCGCCCGCAATGGTGGTAACTCTGCAGCGGCTTCAAGCAGCGCGCGGGCGAACAGCACCACGTTGGCCTGCTGACCAGGCGACCGGCCATGAGCGGGACCTTCGAGGGAGACCACCGTGTGACCCGCATCGACCAATGCCTCGATCAGCGCCGCAAATTGCGTCGGACGCCCTTCCCAGCCATGCATCATCAACACGGTGGGGCCATTACCCCACCGCAGGGCCGACAGTCCGAAGCGCAAGGTGATCCGTTCAGCACGCGCCAGCAGCGGCAGTTCCCACGGTCTGGGTGGCAGGTTGCGGGGCGTCATGAACGCCCGTCGCATCTTCCCGGCAACATGCTCGGGGGCCAGCCGACCGAGAGTTCCGTTGACGCCGCGAATCCAGCTCAGGGTAGTCATCGCCTTGCTCCAGGGTTGAGGTTGCTCAGATCACCGCCGACTTGGCGGCGCGCAGGATACGGTCGGATAACTCGGTGCCGCTCAAGGCGCGAGCCAGGGCCAAACCACCGACCATCAGGGCCAGGTCGGCAAAGGCTTTATCGATGTCTTCCGGGCAATCGACCATCTGCGCCGTCATCAACTCGATATGCTCGGCCAGCACCTCGCGAAACGCTTCAGGCAGACGCTGCATTTCGCTCAGGGAGTTAGGTAGCGGGCAGGCGTGCTCGTGAGCGTCACGATGCTTGCGCGAAAGGTAGAAAGCCGCGGCCAAGGCGCGACGCCCGGCACCATCCAGTGCTGGATCGACCTGGGCGAGCAAGCCCCGGCGCTCGCCGAGCAATTGGCGAAAAGCCTCCAGCATGAGCTCGTCCTTGCTGTCGAAATGCGCGTAGAACCCTCCCACCGTCAACCCAGCCGCACTCATCACCTGGCTCACACTGGGGTCAGCCGGGCCTTGCTGGATCAGCGCACTGCAGGCCGCGTCGAGAATGCGCTCGCGGGTCTTGCTCTTCTTGTCGCTCATGGGCGGCCTCGCAAATATTATGGTTGAAATATTATCCCTATAATATTTTTAGGCAAGCGAAATCTTCGACCTCTGGTCGGCGCTCAAGAAAAGTGGGATTACAGACAAACAAAAGGCCCATTCAATAATCGAATGAGCCTTTAAAGTCCCGCAAAACGCGGGTAAAAATGGCGTCCCCTAGGGGACTCGAACCCCTGTTACCGCCGTGAAAGGGCGGTGTCCTAGGCCACTAGACGAAGGGGACATGTAACCTTCGTAGAGATTCGCTTTCACGAATCCTGGCAAATTGGTGGAGCTAAGCGGGATCGAACCGCTGACCTCCTGCATGCCATGCAGGCGCTCTCCCAGCTGAGCTATAGCCCCGAAAACAAAAGGCCCATCCAATATGCGAATGAGCCTTTAAAGCCCCGCAAAACGCGGGTAAAAATGGCGTCCCCTAGGGGACTCGAACCCCTGTTACCGCCGTGAAAGGGCGGTGTCCTAGGCCACTAGACGAAGGGGACATTACAACCTTCGTAGAGATCCGTTTTCACGAATCCTGGCAAATTGGTGGAGCTAAGCGGGATCGAACCGCTGACCTCCTGCATGCCATGCAGGCGCTCTCCCAGCTGAGCTATAGCCCCAGATTTCTAGCCTCGCGGCCCAGCGACATCCTGAAACATCGCTTGTGTAAAACTGGCGTCCCCTAGGGGACTCGAACCCCTGTTACCGCCGTGAAAGGGCGGTGTCCTAGGCCACTAGACGAAGGGGACGAACCTTCTACCTTGAAACCCGGCGCTGAATCCGGATTTCATCCCCAGTCGCCTTGGCAGACTGAGAATCGGAATTTGGTGGAGCTAAGCGGGATCGAACCGCTGACCTCCTGCATGCCATGCAGGCGCTCTCCCAGCTGAGCTATAGCCCCACAAATGTCGCTTTGAACTGGAATCGCCGGCTGGGTGCCTGGCGCTTCGTTTCGTTCATCGCTGTGGACGGGGCGCATATTAAGAGCGGATTGCAGAGCTGTCAAACGAATTTTTGAAATTAATCAAAAGTTTTTTCACAGATAACAATCACTTACCGCCCTGCCCCATCGCTGCTGGGGTTTTATCGTGCAGTTGCGGGCCCGCTCCGCGATTGCGATGGTGGATTATCCATTGTAATCGCGGGGCAAGCCCGCTTCCACGCAAATGCTACCGGGTGGTTCAGGCGATGTTCGCCAGCAGCTTTTCCCACTCTTTGTTTTCTTTCTTCGACACGCCGCCGAGCAGATCCAGCGCCTGGCGCAGACGGAAGCGGGTCAGGTCAGGGCCGAGAATTTCCATGGCATCGAGCACCGAGACCGAGCTCGCCTGGCCGGTAATGGCAGCGAACATCAAGGGCATGGCGTCGCGCAACTTCAGCTCCAGGGCTTCGACCACGGCTTGGATGCAACCGGTGATGCGCTCTTTTTCCCACTGGCGCAGGCTTTCGAGTTTCCACAGGATCAGCTGGATGACCTGGCGCACCTGGTCTGCCGAGAGCTTCTTATGCTCGAACAGCTTGGCATCGAGCTTGAGCCCACCTTCGAAGAAGAAACCACCCAGCGGGGCGATCTGGCTGAAGGTTTCGACCCGGCCCTGCACGTGGGGGGCTATCTTCATCATGTAGTCGCTGTTGAAGGCCCATTTCTGCACCCGTGCGGCGAATTCTTCGACGGGCAGATCACGCAGCCACTGGCCGTTGAGCCAGGACAGCTTCTCGATGTCGAAGATCGGCCCACCCAGGGAGATGCGCGACAGATCGAAGTGCTCGACCATTTCCGCCAAGGAGAACTTCTCGCGCTCGTCGGGCATCGACCAGCCCATGCGCCCGAGGTAGTTGAGCATGGCCTCAGGCATGAAGCCCATGCGCTCGTAGAAGGTCACCGAGGTCGGGTTCTTGCGCTTGGACAGCTTGCTCTTGTCCGGGTTACGCAGCAGCGGCATGTAGCACAGCTTGGGCTGCTCCCAGCCAAAGTACTCGTACAGCTTGATCAGCTTGGGCGCCGAGGGCAGCCACTCTTCGCCACGCAACACGTGGGTGATGCCCATCAGGTGGTCATCGACCACGTTGGCCAGGAAGTAGGTCGGCAGGCCGTCGTTCTTCATCAGAACCTGCATGTCCATGCGGTCCCACGGGATCTCGACATCGCCGCGAAGCATGTCCGGCACCACGCAGATGCCTTCGCTCGGCACCTTCATGCGGATCACGTGCGGCTCGCCCGCGGCCAGGCGGCGCTGCACTTCCTCGGCGCTCAGTTTCAGCGCGCGGCCGTCATAACGCGGGGTTTCGCCACGGGCCATTTGCTCGGCGCGCATCTGGTCGAGCTCTTCGGCAGTGCAGAAGCAGTAGAAGGCGTGACCGGCGTCGACCAGCTCCTTGGCGTACTTGGCGTAGATCTCGCCACGCTCGCTCTGCCGGTAAGGGCCGTGCGGGCCGCCGACGTCCGGGCCTTCGTTCCACTCGATACCCAGCCAGCGCAGGGCGTCGAAGATCTGCTGTTCCGACTCACGGGTCGAGCGCAGCTGGTCGGTGTCTTCGATGCGCAGGATGAACTCGCCGCCGTGCTGCTTGGCAAAGCAGTAGTTGAACAGGGCGATGTAGGCGGTGCCGACATGGGGGTCGCCGGTGGGCGATGGCGCGATACGCGTGCGAACGGTGGTCATGGAGAGTCTCGAACGAAAGATGAAACAAAGGCAGGATGTTAGCAGGGAGCAGGCACCTGGCTCCAGCAATGGCGCGATCGTCACGTGTGATCCGACCGCCAGGCGCTGTTGATCGTGCAGGACCGGGCTTGCCCCGCGGTAGCGTCATTGCTGACAGCAGCTACGCCCAGATAGGCGCTATCACGGCACAAATGCGCGCCTACAGGAGCGTGTCGCTTGCCGGTCAGCTGGTAATCAAGCGCTCACGCAGCTGGGTGATTTCGTCGCGCAATTGCGCGGCGGCCTCGAACTCCAGGTCGCGGGCAAGCTGGAACATCTTCTCTTCCAGCTGCTTGATACGCTTGGTGATCTCGCCAGGGGTACGCAGTTCGGCCTCGTAGCGGGCGCTCTCCTCGGCCGCCTTGGCCATGCCTTTGCGCTTCTTGCTGCGCCCACCCGGGATGTTGGCGCCCTCCATGATGTCGGCGACATCCTTGACCACGCCTTTGGGCACGATGCCGTTGGCTTCGTTGAAGGCGATCTGCTTGGCCCGGCGGCGCTCGGTCTCGTCGATGGCACGCTGCATCGAACCGGTCATGTTGTCGGCATACAGGATCGCCTTGCCGTTGAGGTTACGTGCGGCGCGGCCAATGGTCTGGATCAGCGAACGCTCGGAGCGCAGGAAGCCTTCCTTGTCGGCATCGAGGATGGCCACCAGCGACACTTCCGGCATGTCCAGGCCTTCACGCAGCAGGTTGATCCCCACCAGAACATCGAAGGTGCCCAAGCGCAGGTCGCGGATAATCTCGACCCGCTCGACCGTGTCGATATCCGAGTGCAGGTAGCGCACGCGCACGTCGTGATCGGCCAGGTAATCGCTCAAGTCTTCGGCCATGCGCTTGGTCAGGGTGGTTGCCAGCACGCGCTCACCCGCCGCGACCCGCTTGCCGATTTCCGACAGCAGGTCATCGACCTGGGTCAGCGCCGGACGCACCTCGACCAGTGGATCGACCAGGCCAGTCGGGCGCACCACCTGCTCGACTACCCGGCCGGCGTGTTCGGCCTCGTACGGGCCTGGGGTGGCCGAGACGAAGATGGTCTGCGGACTGACCGATTCCCACTCATCGAAACGCATCGGCCGGTTATCCAGCGCCGACGGCAGGCGAAAGCCATATTCCACCAGGGTTTCCTTGCGCGAGCGGTCACCCTTGTACATGGCGCCGACCTGGGGAACGCTGACGTGGGACTCGTCGATCACCAGCAAGGCGTCAGCGGGCAGGTAGTCATACAGGGTCGGCGGCGGCGCGCCGGCCGGACGCCCGGACAGGTAGCGCGAGTAGTTCTCGATGCCGTTGCAGTAGCCCAGCTCAAGGATCATCTCCAGGTCGAAACGGGTGCGCTGCTCCAGACGCTGGGCTTCGACCAGCTTGTTGGCCTTGTGCAGGTACTCAAGGCGCTCCTTGAGCTCCTCCTTGATGCCCTCGACCGCCTCGAGCAGGGTTTCGCGTGGGGTGACGTAGTGGCTCTTGGGGTAGAAGGTGAAACGCGGTAGCTTGCGGATCACCTCGCCGGTCAATGGATCGAAGGCGGCAATGTTCTCCACCTCGTCATCGAACAACTCGATGCGGATCGCCTCCAGGTCAGATTCGGCCGGGAACACGTCGATCACATCGCCACGCACGCGGAAGGTGGCCCGGGCAAAGTCCATTTCGTTGCGGGTGTATTGCAGGTCAGCCAGGCGGCGCAGCAGCGCACGCTGGTCGAGCTTGTCGCCGCGATCGATGTGCAGGACCATTTTCAGGTAGGTCTCGGGGCTACCCAGACCATAGATGCAGGACACGGTGGTAACGATAATCGCGTCACGCCGCTCGAGCAGCGCCTTGGTCGCCGACAGGCGCATCTGCTCGATGTGGTCGTTGATCGAGGCGTCCTTCTCGATGAAGGTATCCGACGACGGTACGTAAGCTTCGGGCTGGTAGTAATCGTAATAGGAGACGAAGTACTCGACTGCGTTATTCGGGAAAAACGCCTTGAACTCGCCATACAACTGGGCGGCCAGGGTCTTGTTCGGCGCCAGCACCAGGGTCGGGCGCTGCACCTGCGCAATGACGTTGGCCACGCTGAAGGTCTTGCCCGAGCCGGTCACACCCAGCAGTGTCTGGTGCGATAGCCCGGCCTCGATGCCCTCGACCATCAGGCGAATGGCCTCGGGCTGGTCGCCGGCCGGCTGGAAACGGGTGACGAGCTGGAACTCGGACATGTCTGACCTCGAGCAACTGTAAATATAGCCAGTAGTCTATACCGAAATGAGCCCTTTCAGGATCGCTTTCAGGTTAGCTGAGTGAGTGTATGTGTCAGTGGACCTGGCAATTCGACCAATGGTTGAAAAAAATTCGGCAAAAACGCCGGAAAAGCTGCGCCAGACTGTCGCAGTGACCGATGGGTATCACTATACTGACTCCCCGTTTGTGCACCGCTTCAGTGCATTCGGCTGGAGCGTGCGCGTCCTATCACACTCCATTCAGAGCCAAGGTAACAATGAGCCTGTTTTCCGCTGTCGAGCTGGCACCCCGCGACCCTATCCTGGGCCTCAACGAAGCTTTCAACACCGACCCACGTACCGACAAGGTCAACCTGGGGGTGGGCGTTTACAGCAATGAGGAAGGCCGTATCCCGCTGCTGCGCGCGGTAATCGAAGCCGAAACCCAGCGTGCCGCCCAGCATGCCTCGCGCGGCTACTTGCCGATCGACGGTATCGCCACCTACGACCAGGCCGTGCAGAAACTGCTATTCGGCGCCGAGTCGCCGCTGCTGGCCGCAGGCCGTGTAGTGACCGTGCAGGCAGTGGGCGGTACCGGTGCTCTGAAGATTGGCGCCGACTTCCTCAAGCGCCTGTCGCCCAACGCCGTCGTCGCCATCAGCGATCCGAGCTGGGAGAACCATCGCGCGCTGTTCGAGACCGCTGGCTTCCCAGTGCAGAACTACCGCTACTACGATGCGCCAAGCCACGACGTCAACCGCGCCGGCATGCTCGAAGACCTGAACAACCTGCCAGCGGGTTCGATCATCGTCCTGCACGCGTGCTGCCATAACCCGACTGGCGTCGACCTGAGCCTGGACGACTGGAAAAACGTCCTGGAAGTGGTCAAGGCCAAAGGTCACGTGCCATTCCTCGACATGGCCTACCAGGGCTTTGGTGATGGCATCGCCGAAGACGCCTTCGCCGTGCGCCTGTTCGCCGAATCCGGCCTGGACTTCTTCGTTTCCAGCTCGTTCTCCAAGTCGTTCTCGCTGTATGGCGAGCGCGTCGGTGCGCTGTCGATCGTCACCGCGTCGAAAGACGAAAGCAGCCGCGTGCTGTCGCAGGTCAAGCGGGTGATTCGCACCACCTACTCCAACCCGCCAACCCACGGCGCGACCATCGTTGCCACCGTGCTGAACAGCCCTGAGCTGCGTCAGATGTGGGAAGCGGAGCTGGGCGAAATGCGCGAGCGCATCCACGGCATGCGCAAGCAGATGGTCGAGTTGCTGAGCCAGTACGGCGCGAAAACCGACTTCAGCTTCGTCGGTCGCCAGCGCGGCATGTTCTCCTACTCGGGCCTGACCGCCGAGCAGGTAGCGCGCCTGAAGGATCAGTTCGGCATCTATGCTTTGGATACTGGCCGCATCTGCGTGGCCGCGCTGAACCAGAGCAATATTCACGTGGTCACCAAGGCCATCGTAGAAGTGCTGTAACTGCTTGATTGTTAAGGGGGAACAGGCTTGACTTCCCCTTTTCAATCAGTAAGATAGCCGCAGATTCCGCGATAGCTCAGTCGGTAGAGCAAATGACTGTTAATCATTGGGTCCCTGGTTCGAGTCCAGGTCGCGGAGCCAAACATTGAAAACCTCCAGATGCGCAAGCACTGGAGGTTTTTTCATTTCTGTCGCGGGCTTGGATTACTTCAGCGGCTCGGTGACGGGCTTGCCTTGATCGACCAGGCTCCACACCAGCAGCTTGGCCGGCAGGCTCGCACTGGCATTGCGCGAAACGCTGTGCACGGTCCCTGGCGCTTCGTACCAGTATTGCCCCGCCTTGTAGGTTTTTTCCTGCTCATCGTTCAGCTTGGACACCACCGCGCCCTCCAACACGTAGGCCATGACTGCGCCCGGATGCTGGTGCGCAGGCGAGGCCTCGCCTGGGGCGTAGCTGACGGTAAGCATCACCGCTTTCTTACCAGGGGCGTTTGTCGGCAGTTGTTCTTGCAGGACCTTGACCTGGTCATGGCGCTCGCCATGAGCCCAGGCGGCAGGTTGCGAGGTGACCAGGCCCATAGCCATGAGCAAGGCGAGCGACGGGTGCGCGGGTTTCATTGGGGCATCTCCTGAGTGGGCAACTGCCTGCAGGTTATGCCTGGGGAGTGCGGCGGCAAATGGCCAATTCAGAGAAAAAACGGGAGGCCGCCAGTGAAACACGTCGATATCAGTCAACACGCCCAATCGGGTAAAACTGGCCGTGGCTCCATACCCCAAGCCACTCTTGGCCATCGATTTCACCCGGCACCGCCAGCTCCACCAACTGATAGAACACATTGCGGTGAATCAGCGCTTCGAGGTTGGTGCGCATGAGAATGTAGGGCGAAGGCTCCTGGGTCGCAGGATCGACCTGCACCCGCAGCGGATGATCGACACCCGCCTCGGCCTGGTCGTCGACGTTGCTGGTAAAGCGCAGCACCTGCTGCTCGCCACTGCCCAGCACCTCCAGTGTCACAGCAACGAACGGTGCGTCATCCACCTGGATGCCCACCTTCTCCACTGGCGTTACCAGGAAGTAGGCGTCGCCATCGCGGCGAATGATGGTGGAGAACAGGCGCACCATGGGTTTGCGGCCGATCGGCGTGCCTTGGTAGTACCAGGTGCCATCACGGGCGATGCGCATGTCGATGTCGCCGCAGAAATCCGGATTCCACAGATGCACCGGCGCCGGTCCTTTCGCCTTGGGGATCTGCGCCAGCAGATCATTGGCCTTGGCGGAATCGGTCATCACCCTCTCCTATCAGCGGCTCATGCCTAACAGACTACGAGCGTACTCGCGCATGGGGGCGGCGAGCAAATCCTGCGGGGCGTTGTCGTGGAACGTCAACAAACCGCCACGGCTCTTGATGCGGGCAGTGTCGACCAGATAGCGAGTGCTGGTCTCGATCAACATCAGCTGGACCACGCCGGTATCCCAACCCAGGCGATCCACTGCCTGCTCGTCATACCATTGATCGCCATTGCCAATGCGGTCATCGGTGCGAGCGAAGCGGGTGTACAACACATAGTGCGCGCCCACCGAGCGCGCCTCGGCAATCGCCTCTTCCAAGCCAAGTGGGCCTTGGGCGCGACGCACCAGCGGGAAGTATTCGACGAAGCTCTTGAAGGCCTCTTCGGCCACCACATTCTGCCCTGGCACTGGGCCCTTGCCGGGTGGCACGAATGCGCCCTGGCCAATGAAGATGAATGAGTCGGGCTGCAAACGAATCGACAGGTTACGCTGGGTATCACTGTGGTCGAGCAACCCCGCATCGCTCATGTGATAACGGACACCTTCGCCCATATCGCTGACATTCATGCAGCCGCCCAACGCCATCAGCGCCAGCAGCAAGACCAGGCTACGCATCTTTCCTCCAGAAACCGGTGACGAAAAACCGGCGAATAGCCGCCAGATGCAGCTTTTGCGCCAGAGTCAGCCGCCGATCACCTTCATCACCGTCACACCCCCGGAAAACGCCATGTCCTGCTTGTCTGCCAGGGCCTTGACCAGCAAGCGCTGCAGCGCCGGCAGCGCTTGATGGCGCGGCTTGTCGAGCAGATCGCCGATGAAATGACGATTGCCCGAGGACAGGCAGCCATGCAGCCAGCCAGTGGAGGACAAGCGCAGGCGCGAGCAGGTACGGCAGAACGGCACGCTCTCGTTGGCGATCACTCCAAAATGGCCCCTGCCCGGGATCTGGTAGCGCAAGGCAGTGGCATCCAGGGCGGCACTGGCCTGCTGGTAGTCATAGGCCTGGCCAATCAGCGCCAGCAGCTGCTCCAGACTGACAAACCGCTGCAAGAAGGCATTGCCGTCGCGCGCCAGGTGCCCCATGCGCATCAACTCGATAAAGCGCAGCTCGTAACCCTGAGCCAGGCAGTATTCGAGCAACGGCAGCACCTGATCCAGATTTTGCCCGCGCATGGGCACCATGTTGACCTTGATGCTCATGCCCGCCGCACGCGCCTGGGCCATGCCATCGAGAACACTGGCCAGATCACCGCCACGGGCAATCTGGCGGAAAGCGCCAGCATCCAGGGTGTCGAGGGAGACGTTCAAGCGGCGGATACCCGCCGCGCGCAGCAGCGGCAACTTGCGCGCAAGCAGCTGACCATTGGTGGTCAGCGAGACATCCTGCAGGCCGAGCCCTGCCAGTGAATCCAGGAAGGCTTCCAGCCTCGGGCTGATCAGCGGTTCACCGCCGGTGATGCGCAGCCGCTCGATGCCTGCCGCCTCGACCAGATAGGCCACGCCTCGGGCCAGTGCCTGGCCGCTAAGCTCATCCTGCGCCGCCACCAGGCGCTTGCCGTCGGGCACGCAATAGGTACAGGCGTAATTGCAGGCAGCCGTAAGACTGACCCGCAGGTTGCGAAAGCGCCTGCCTTGACGATCGACGATCATGGATGACTCCGACATGGAAGAATGGGGCGTGCAAAACCTGACTCATAAATCAGGTTTTTGCAAGCCTCCCTATCGGAGCGCGCCGGACAGATGCCGGCAAAGGCCTTCAGCTGGCCGGTTCTGGGTCGCGCTTACGCTTGTTGCCCATCCGCACACCGATGTCCATCAGGAACTGGAAGAAGCCTTCCTGATCTTCCAGGACATTGCTCCAGAACGGCGAGTGATACAGCGCCACGGCGCCGTGGACCAAGGCCCAGGCGGCGCAGTAATGGAAGTACGGTGGTACGTCTTCAAGCTTGCCTTCGCTGATGCGGCCCTTGATCAGCTGGGTCAGGCGGTCGAAGTTGGACGCGCGGATGCGGTGCAACTCCTCGACCATTTCCGGCACCTGGTTGCCCTTGACCACCTTTTCTTCCAGACGGTCGAACAAACGGTAGCGCTGCGGATCACGCATGCGAAACTCGAAATAGGCACGCGACAGGGCCTCTTTGTCGCGGTCGACATCGGCCGAATGCAACAAGCCGTTCAAATCGCGCTCGTAATCGAGCATCAGGCGCAGGTAGATCTCTGCCTTGGATTTGAAGTGTTTGTAGATCGTGCCTTTGCCGATACCCACGGCGTCGGCGATCATCTCGACGGTGACGCTGTCTTCACCCTGTTCGAGGAACAGCCTGAGGGCGGTATCGAGGATCTCTTGTTCGCGGCGGCGAAACTCACGGACCTTACGAGGTTCTTTCTGCATAGGAAGGACTGGTTGACAATCGAAGCCGATTATTATGCCTAACTTGCAGGAAATTGCACGGATCATCCAACCATGTCTATGTTTCACGATGAGTTCGAGCAGGCCCCGGGCCTGTGCTATCTGAACCATGCTGCCGTGGCGCCGTGGCCTAGACGTAGTGCCGATGCGGTGGCGCGCTTCGCCCGCGACAACGTTTGCCTAGGGGCCAGCGAGTACCCGCAGTGGCTGGCTACCGAGCGGCGCTTGCGCCAGCGCCTGGCGCGGATGATCAATGCCCCAAGCTCAGGCGATATCGCGCTGGTGAAGAATACTTCCGAGGCGCTCTCGCTGGTGGCATTCGGCCTCGACTGGCAGGTGGGCGATCAGGTGGTGATCAGCGACGAAGAGTTCCCTTCCAACCGAATCGTCTGGCAAGCCCTGGCCGATCAGGGCGTGCAGGTGATTCAGGTAAGCCTCGCTGGCGACGAGCCAGAAACGGCGCTGCTGGCCGCTTGCACTGAGCACACCCGCCTGCTGGCGGTCAGCGCGGTACAGTTCGCCAGCGGCTTGCGCCTGGACTTGGCCCGCCTGGGACAGGCCTGCCAGCTACGTGGCGTGCTGTTCTGCGTCGATGCCATCCAGCAGATCGGCGCCCTGCCCTTCGATGTGCAGCATTATCAATGCGACTTTGCCATGGCTGATGGCCATAAATGGATGCTCGGGCCTGAGGGGCTCGGGGTGTTCTACTGCCGCGCGGCGCTGCGACCACGCCTCAAGCTGCACGCCTATGGCTGGCACATGCTGGAACATCTAGGCGATTTCGAGCGTGAACACTGGCAAATTGCCCGCAGCGCACGCCGGTTCGAGTGCGGCAGCCCGAACATGCTCGGTGCCTGTGCGCTGGACGCTAGCCTGTCGCTGCTTGAGGAAGTGGGCATGGACAGCGTTGCACAGCAGCTACAGCGGCGCGTCGAGCAATTGCTCGAGGGGCTTTCGGCTATCCCAGGGGTAATGTTGCTTAGCCCGCGTGAGCCAGAACGCCGGGGCGGCATCGTGACGTTCGCTATTGACGGGCATGACAGTGGCTGGGTTTTCCAGCAGCTGAGCGAGCAACGCGTGATCTGTGCAAAACGCGGCGGCGGTGTGCGCTTATCACCGCACTTCTACACCTCAGAGTGGATCATCGACGAAACACTTCGACATATTCGGCGAATTGCCATGCACTGAATGCGCTATGGATCCCGCACGTATTCCAAATCTGTTTAAAAAACGACCAGCTGTCGCTGGCACTGCGCCAAACCTGACCAATACTTGAAGTGTTGGCGCGGCGCATCCCCCCAAGTGGCGCGCCGATAAAGGTGCTCAGGGACCGCGTACCTTTGTTTTACTCCTAATGGTCTTAACCCGGATTCCCCCCCCAGAACCCGGGTTTTTTTTGGGCTGTTTAAAGGGAGGATGGGCAGGTGCTGCTGTGCAGTGTTTGGTCTGGCCTCATCGCAGGCAAGCCCGCTCCTACAGGGTTAGCGATAACCGCTCGACCCGCGATAACGGCCGCAGGAATCACGCAACCCGGGCTAACGGGAACAACCGCTTGAAGTTGCCCGTGGTCTGCTCAGCCAACTGCTCATAGCTGACACCGCGCAGCGAGGCGATGTACTCAGCCACTTCACGCACGTACTGTGGCAGATTCGGCTTGCCGCGGTGGGGAATCGGCGCCAGATAGGGCGAATCGGTTTCCACCAGCAGACGATCAGCCGGCACCTGGCGAGCCACCTCACGCAGGGCATCGGCATTGCGGAAGGTGACGATGCCGGACAACGAGATGTAGTAACCCAGGTCCAACGCGGCCTTGGCCATCTCCCAGTCTTCGGTGAAGCAGTGCAGCACGCCGGCTTGCGGCAGATTGACCTCGCGCAGCAATGCCAAGGTGTCAGCCCGTGCCGCGCGGGTGTGGACGATCACCGGCTTGCCGGTCTGGCGCGACGCTTCCAGGTGCAGGCGGAAAGACGCCTGCTGCAACTCAGCGGCCTCAGGCTCGTAGTGATAATCCAGGCCAGTTTCGCCGATCGCCACTACGTGCGGGTGCGCCAGCTCCTTGAGCAACCAGTCAAGCGCAGGCGTCTCGCCCGGCGCCAGATCGAGCGGATGGACTCCCACCGAACAATCGACGTCGGCATATTGCTCACTGAGCGCCTTCACTGCCCCAGCGTTATCAGCGCTGACACCAATGCACAGAAAGTGGCCCACGCCGCGCTCACGGGCAGCTTGCAGGGCGGCATCGAGCGAGCCCTGATGGGCGCTGAGGTCAAGACGGTCGAGGTGGCAATGGGAATCTACGAGCATGGGAGCACGACACACAAAAAGAAATCTAAGAAAAATTACCGGGCGCCGGGCAATTGGACCCAATGGGCCAGCAAGGCTTCCAGCAACAGCACACGATTGAGGTTGGCCTTGCCCAGCACCTTCTGGCGCTGTTCAAGGATCCACGCCTGGACCTCCAGGACCTTGCCCTGCCGGCTCTTCTGCGCCAGGTACTGCACCACCTTGCGCATATCAGCCAAGCCTAACCCCTCCTCGTCCTGGGTCAATTGATAACGCAGGATCAACTGCGACCAATCGAAGAACCAGTCGAACAGTTGCAGCAGCGGCACGGTGTTCCACGCCTCGGCCAGCTGGCTGGGGGACTGTTGCTGCTTGAGCAGCTTCTTTACCCCATCAGTGACCAGTGCACGCTGATCGCGTACACCCTGCGCCTGTAGGCTGACCGCCATCAGCGGTGAACCGGCCGCCAGGGTCAGCAGCTCTTCGCGCTCGGTCTCGTCACTGCCGGGCAGAGCGCCGGCCAGCCAGGCCTGGCTCTGGGCCAGGCTTGGTTGCGGGCAGGTGACCTGCTGGCAGCGGCTCTTGATGGTTGGCAACAAGCGACTGGGTTGGTGGCTGACCAGCAGCAACACGGTATCGCCAGAGGGCTCTTCCAGGCTTTTCAGCAAAGCGTTGGAGGCGTTGATATTCATCGCCTCCACCGGCTCGATCAAGATCACCTTGCGCCCGCCCAGCTGCGCCGTTTGCACCACGAACGCCACCAACTCACGGACCTGATCAACCTTGATCGGCTTGTCGGCCTCTTCCGGCTCGAGGATGAAGTTGTCCGGGTGGCTACCGGCCTTGAGCAGCAGGCACGACTTGCACTGGCCACAGGCATCAAGCCCCTGCGGTTGCTGGCACAGCAAACGCGCCATCAGCCGCTCGGCCAGGGCGCGTTTGCCAATACCTTGCGGCCCATGCAGCAGATAGGCATGGGCGTGCTGGCTACGACCGGCCAACTGCTGCCAGATCGACTGCTGCCAGGGGTAGGCCTCAGCCACGGCAACGCTCCAGGATGCCCGGCAGCAAACCGTCGATGGCCCGCTGCACGGCGTCCAGGGACTGGCCAGCATCGACAATGCTGTAACGCTGTGGCTCACCTTTGGCGCGCTCAAGATAGGCCTGACGCACCGCTTCGAAGAACGCTTGGCCCTCTTGCTCGAAGCGGTCCAGGCGACCGCGCGCAGCAGCGCGTGCCAAGCCGACCTCAATCGGCAGATCGAAGACCAGGGTCAGGTCCGGACGTAGCTCGCCCTGAACGAAGTTTTCCAGAATGGCGATGCGCTCCACCGGCAGGCCACGCCCACCGCCTTGGTAGGCGTAGGTGGCATCGGTGAAGCGATCGCACAACACCACCGCGCCGCGCGCCAGGGCCGGCCGGATCACCTGGGCCAGGTGCTGGGCACGGGCAGCGAACATCAGCAGCAGCTCGGTATCAGCCGCCATGCACTCGTCACTGGGCGCCAGCAGTAGCTCGCGGATTTGCTCGGCCACGGGCGTACCACCAGGCTCACGGGTCAGCACCACGTCCAGCCCCTGCTCGCGCAGACGCTGCGCCAGGTATTCGCGGTTGGTGCTCTTGCCCGCGCCTTCGGGGCCTTCCAGGGTAATAAACAAGCCGCTCACGGGCAGTCCTTAATGTTGTTCGTCAGGTACCGGCGCATCGGCTGGCACAGGGTCGGTAGCAGGGGCGTCGGCCTCGGGCGCCGGGTTATCGCCTGGCGCTTGGTTGGCGTCGGCCGGCGCTTCACCGTTCTCAGCAGGCGCCTGGCTTGGCGCCACGCCCCCTTCTGCCCCTGGCTGGGCCTGTGGCGCGGGGCTGGAGCGGTAGTCGGCGCGGCGCTTGAGTTGGTACTCGCGCACTGCGGTGTTGTGATCGTCGAGGTCGTCGGAGAACACATGGCTGCCGTCGCCACGGGCGACGAAGTACAGGCTGGTGCCATTGGACGGATTCAACGCGGCATGGATCGCCTCACGCCCGACCATGGCGATCGGCGTCGGCGGCAGGCCGCTGATGGTGTAGGTGTTGTAGGGCGTCGGCTCACGCAGGTCGGCACGGGTAATCCTGCCGTTGTAACGCTCACCCATGCCGTAGATCACCGTCGGATCGGTCTGCAGCATCATGCCCAGGCGCAGACGGCGCACGAATACCCCGGCGATCTGCCCACGTTCCTGCGGAATGCCGGTTTCCTTTTCCACCAGCGAGGCCATGA
Source organism: Pseudomonas sp. Je.1.5.c (assembly GCF_051129895.1). Classification (NCBI taxonomy): domain Bacteria; kingdom Pseudomonadati; phylum Pseudomonadota; class Gammaproteobacteria; order Pseudomonadales; family Pseudomonadaceae; genus Pseudomonas; species Pseudomonas sp. Je.1.5.c. The sequence goes on along the minus strand of NZ_JBCPSP010000015.1, from coordinate 49,837 downwards.
TCAGCGCCTGGTAAGGGTCGCGGTACGGTAGGTCGCTGACCCGCTCAGCCCACTCTTTGGCCAGCACCTCTTCCAGGCGCATGTAGGCCTGCTGGAGCAATTCGACATCGCTCATGCCGCGCACGAAGCGATAGGTGTCAGGGAAGAAGCGCCCCTCGGGGAACACGCCGGTATGGCCAAGCTTGTCCATCACCTCAGCGTCGGACAACCCTTCGAGGGTGTGCTTGATCTTTTCGTGCTTGGCCACGGCGGCGCGGACCTGGCGGAATGTCCAGCCCTCGACCAGGGTCAGGTTGTACTGCACCACATCACCCCGACGCCAAGCGTCGAACAGCTGTTCCACAGTCATGCCAGGGGTCAGGCGGTATTCACCGGTATGCAGCGGCGTGCCGGCCATATTGAAGCGCCAATACAGGCGCAGCCAGACCGCGTCGTCCAGCAGCCCTTCGCTTTGCATGCGATAGAACATACGGTTGGGCGTGGTGCCGTTGGGTACGTCGAGCATGCGTTCTTGCTCAACGTGCAGCGGCTGCTCCAGGACCGAATGGACCTTCCAGGCCGACCAGCCCAATGCCAGGCCGGCAAGGATAAGGCCCATTTCCAGCAGCAGCAGGAATTTGCGTCTCACGAATCAGGTATCCAGTAGCGTACGGGCAACGGCCTGCAGTTTACGGGTGAGCGGCCCCGGCGGCCAGTCAAGCGTGTGTGCAGGGCACTCACGCACGGGCCAAATTCCATACACGCTGTTGCAAACGAAGACTTCGTCGGCCTGCTCCAGGTCCGCCAGCTCAAGGTCTCGCACCTCAAACGGGATACCCAGCACTGACGCTTGCTGCAGCAACGCTGCGCGCATCACTCCAGCCACGCCGCAACGACTCAGGTCGGCAGTCAGCAAGACGCCATCGCGAACCAGAAACAGATTGCTGTAGACGCCTTCGATCAGCCGCCCTTGGGTATCACGCATCAGCCCTTCGACATGCTCGGCGTCCTGCCATTCGGCACGGGCCAGCACCTGCTCAAGGCGATTGAGATGTTTGAGCCCGGCCAACAGCGGTTGTTCCGCCAGACGCGTCTGGCAGGCGAACAGGCGCACGCCTTGCTCGGCATTGGCGGCGGGATAAGCTGGCAGCGGGCTGCCTTGCACAATGCGTCGGGCCGGTGATCCGGCAGCAGGCGCATAGCCGCGCAGGCTGTCGCCGCGGGTGAGGATAAGCTTGGCCACGCCATCGCCAAGCTGGCTGGCGTAACGCGTCAGTTCATCGCGAATCAGGGGGAAATCGGCTTCGATCGCCAGGCGCTGGCAACCCAACGCCAGGCGTTCGAGATGCAGCTCCAGCAAGCTCGGCCTGCCGGAGTGCACGGCAATGGTCTCGAACAGACCATCGCCGTAGGCCAGCCCACGATTGTGCAGATTCACCGCAGTCGCAGGCTGACCGTCGATCCAGCTGTGCATCAGTCGGCGAACCGGCGGAATACCAGCGAACCGTTGGTTCCACCAAAGCCGAACGAGTTGGACAGCACCACATCGATCGGCATGCTGCGAGCTTGATGCGGCACGAAGTCCAGGTCGCAACCTTCGTCCGGCTCATCCAGGTTGATGGTCGGCGGCGCCATCTGGCTGTTGATCGCCAGGACGCTGAAGATCGCCTCCACCGCACCCGCCGCACCGAGCAAGTGGCCGGTCATCGACTTGGTCGAGCTGACTGCCAGCTTGTAGGCGTGCTCGCCGAATACGCGCTTGATCGCGGCCACTTCAGCGATGTCGCCGGCCGGGGTCGAGGTGCCGTGGGCGTTGATGTAGCTGACCTGCTCAGGCTGGATGCCGGCATCGCGCAAGGCGTTGGCCATGCAGCGGGCAGCGCCTTCACCCGAATCAGGTGGCGAGGTCATGTGGTAGGCGTCACCGCTCATGCCGAAACCAACCAGCTCGGCATAAATGGTCGCACCACGCGCCTTGGCGTGCTCGAGCTCTTCGAGCACCAGCGCACCGGCACCGTCGGAGAGTACGAAGCCATCTCGACCCTTGTCCCATGGACGGCTGGCCCGGGTCGGCTCGTCATTGCGCGTCGACAGCGCACGCGAGGCGCCAAAACCACCCATGCCCAGGCCACAAGCGGCCATCTCGGCACCGCCGGCGATCATCACGTCAGCTTCGCCGTAGGCAATGTTGCGCGCGGCCATACCAATGCAATGGGTGCCGGTGGTACAAGCCGTGGCAATGGCGTAGTTCGGCCCTTGCAGACCCAGATGGATCGACAGGAAGCCGGAAATCATATTGATGATCGAACCTGGCACGAAGAACGGCGAAATGCGCCGCGGGCCCTGCTCGTGCAGGGTCCGACTGGTTTCTTCGATATTGGTCAGACCGCCAATGCCCGAGCCCATGGCCACGCCAATGCGCTCGCGGTTGGCATCGGTGATGTCCAGCCCGGCGTTGCGCACTGCCTGAAAGCCCGCTGCCAAGCCGTACTGAATGAACAGGTCAAGCTTGCGTGCTTCCTTGGCCGACAGGTACTGCTCGACTTCGAAGCCCTTGACCGAGCCGCCAAAACGGGTTGAGTAAGCGGTCAGGTCCGTGTGTTCGATCGGACCGATGCCACTGCGGCCAGCCAGAATGCCCTGCCAGGTGCTCGGTACATCGGTACCCAGTGGCGACAGCATACCCATACCGGTGACCACGACGCGTCTACGCGACACAGTACTCTCCTCATTTTCTAATAACAGAGTCTCTTGCCATTGCATCCAGGACTCGGAATGCAATGGCAACAAACTCTTGATTCACGGTTCTCGCAAAGAAAAAACCGCACGCCGGCAAAGGCAGTGCGGTTTTTCCCGACAAGAAGCGTCGACTACAAACGTCTTAGGCCTTGTGGCTGTTGACGTAGTCGATGGCAGCTTGAACGGTAGTGATCTTCTCGGCTTCTTCGTCAGGGATTTCGGTCTCGAATTCCTCTTCCAGAGCCATCACCAGCTCAACGGTGTCAAGCGAATCGGCACCCAGGTCATCGACGAAGGACTTCTCGTTGGTCACTTCCTCTTCCTTGACGCCCAGTTGCTCGGCGACGATTTTCTTGACGCGTTCTTCGATGGTGCTCATACCTAGTTTTCACTCCTAATGGACATATGTCAGGCAGCTGGCCGGTGACCAAGTTTATAGCAAGACGTTTGCTTTTCAAGCGGAACGCGCCCTGCCATACCCTATTGAATAGTCACCCAACCCTCTGTCCGGAATCTGGTTGCAGCTTTATAACGGATTTTAGGCTCGGAGTATGACTCTTTTTTGAACCAATCCGTCACATTGAGTTGCGGTGTTACATGTACATCCCGCCGTTCACTGGCACGGTAGCGCCAGTGACGTAGGCTGCGCCGTCGGATGCCAGGAAGGCCACCACTTTGGCGATTTCATCAGCCTGACCCAGGCGGCCCAGCGGAATCTGGGTTTGCAGCGCTTCACGCTGCGCTTCGGGCAATTCACGGGTCATGTCGGTATCGATGAAGCCAGGAGTGACCGAGTTGACGGTGATATTGCGCGAACCCACTTCACGCGCCAGGGCGCGGCTGAAGCCTTCCAGGCCTGCCTTGGCGGCGGCGTAGTTTACCTGACCGACGTTACCCATGGCACCCACAACCGAACCGATGCTAATGATACGACCCCAGCGCGCCTTGGTCATGCCACGCAGCACACCCTTGGACAAGCGGTACAGGCTGTTGAGGTTGGTGTCGACCACGTCGAACCACTCGTCGTCTTTCATCCGCAGCATCAGGTTGTCGCGGGTGATGCCGGCGTTGTTGACCAGGATCGCGGTAGCGCCGAATTGCTCCTGAATGGCCGCAAGAACGGCGGTGACCGACTCTTCGCTGGTCACGTTCAGCTCCATGCCGGTACCGGTGATGCCGTGCTCTTTGAGGGTGGCGGCGATGCGCTCTGCGCCCGAGGCCGAGGTCGCGGTACCGATCACGGTCGCGCCCTGGCGGCCCAGTTCGAGGGCGATAGCCTGGCCGATGCCACGGCTCGCGCCGGTGACCAGTGCAACTTTACCTTGCAGGCTCATGCAAGCTTCTCCAAATTCAGGCCAGCGCCGCACGGGTGGCGGCGACGGCGTCAGGGGTATTGAGGTTGTAGGTGGTCACGCCGTCAGCGCAACGCTTGTTCAGGCCAGCCAGGACCTTGCCCGGGCCGCACTCGACCAGGTTGACCGCGCCGTTGGCGGCCAGGGTCTGCACGCACTCGACCCAGCGTACTGGCTTGTACAGCTGCTCGAGCAGGTCGCGCTTGAGCGCATCGAGATCAGCGGCGATGCCAGCGGTAACGTTCTGTACTACCGGGATCTGCGGGGCTTTCCAGTCGATGGCGTTGACGTGCTCGGCGAAACGCTCGGCGGCCGGCTTCATCAGGGCACAGTGCGACGGTACGCTGACCGCCAGTGGCAGGGCGCGCTTGGCACCGGCCTCTTTGCACAGCTCCATGGCACGATCGACCGCAGCCTTGTTGCCGGCAATCACAACCTGGCCCGGCGAGTTGAAGTTCACCGCGCTGACCACTTCATCTTCAGCCGCCTTGGCGCAGATCTCGACTACCACGGCGTCGTCCAGGCCAAGGATCGCGGCCATGGCACCGTGACCGGACGGCACGGCTTCCTGCATCAACTGACCGCGACGCTCGACCAAGCGAACGGCGTCTTTCAGCGACAGGCTGCCAGCGGCGACCAGCGCGCTGTACTCGCCCAGGCTGTGACCTGCGACGAAGGCAGGCTGTGCGCCGCCCTCTGCCAGCCACAAGCGCCACAGGGCGATGGATGCGGTGAGGATCGCCGGCTGGGTCTTGTCGGTTTGATTGAGTTGTTCTTCCGGGCCTTCCTGAACCAGCTTCCACAGGTCGTAACCCAGAGCCTCGGAGGCCTCCTTGAAGGTCTCGATGATCACCGGCTTTTCGGCGCCGAGTTCAGCAAGCATGCCCAGCGACTGGGAACCTTGGCCGGGAAAGACGAATGCGAGGGATGCAGACATTGAACAAGCCCTTATGATCTTGTCGTCGGATAGGGTGCGCCGAGCCTAAGGCTGGACGCGCAATCTGAAAACTTGGATGAAAACGAAAACCAAGCGGTCACATTTAACCACTTCATGGCGATTATGCCTAAGGCAGCAAGTCTTCCAGGCGACCATGCAAGCGCTGCGGCAGGTTTTCCTGGATCTCGATCAGCGCGCGCTGGATTGCACTCTGCAAGCCCTCGACGCCCGCCGAGCCATGGCTTTTGATGACGATACCCTGCAAGCCGAGAAAGCTCGCGCCATTGTGCCGCGCCGGGGCCAAATCGGCCTGCAGACGCTTGAGCAGCGGCAAGGCCATGGCGCCGACAGCTCGGGCGAATACACCACCCTTGAACAGCGCCTCGATGCGCGCACTGATCATGGTCGCCAGGCCTTCGCTGGACTTGAGCAGGATATTGCCGACGAAACCGTCGCACACCACCACGTCAGCCTCCCCCCGGTACAGGCCGTCACCTTCGACGAAACCTATGTAGTTAAGGCCGCGGGCATTCTGCAACAGCGTGGCAGCCAGCTTGACCTGCTGGTTGCCCTTGATGTCTTCGGTGCCAATATTGAGCAACGCCACGCGCGGGCGATGAATGCCCAGCGCCTGGGCCGCGACCGAGCCCATCACCGCGAACTGGAAGAGGTTCTCGGCGCTGCAATCGACGTTAGCGCCCAGGTCGAGCAACTGGCAGAAGCCTGACTGGGTCGGAATTGCCGCCACCATCGCCGGCCGGTCGATGCCCGGCAGGGTCTTGAGCACGAAACGCGACAAGGCCATCAGCGCACCGGTATTGCCGGCACTCACGCAGGCCTGCGCCTTGCCATCACGCACTAATTCGAGGGCGACGCGCATCGACGAGTCAGGCTTACCGCGCAATGCCTGAGAAGGCCGCTCGTCCATGCCCACCACTTCGCTGGCGGCCACGATTTGCAGGCGCGCGCGATCCGCAGCCGAGAGGCCACTGACAAGATCTTCAAGAAGGGAGGGTTGACCGACGAGGGTCAGGTGTAGCGAGGGAGTAGCCGAGAGGCAAGCGATACTTGCCTGGACAATGCTGCGGGGACCGAAGTCCCCGCCCATTGCGTCGATCGCGATGATCTGAGCGGACAAGATTTACTCGTCAGCGCCCTTGTCGATCACTTTGCGACCACGGTATACGCCTTCTGGCGATACGTGGTGGCGCAGGTGTACTTCACCGGTGCTTTTCTCTACCGACAGCGCGTTTTCCGACAGGGCGTCGTGCGAACGGCGCATGTCACGGGCAGAGCGGGATTTTTTGTTCTGCTGAACAGCCATAATTGATTAACTCCTAAACGTTTGGGTCACGCTTTAACTGCGCCAAGACACTGAACGGGTTGGACCGCGTTACCTCGTCCTTGCTCGATTCGGGCTCGTCTGCGCCCGCCGGCTGCTGGCATTCTTCCGGATGATGAGCAGGCACGATGGGCAAGGCGAGCAAAAGCTCTTCCTCGATCAGCGCCTGCAGATCCAAAGGATCTTCGCCCAGTTCCAGCACGTCATAGCCTTTCGGCAACGACTGGGTATTCGCACCCTCCTTCACCACAGCGTAGGAACACTCGCTGTGAATCGGCAGGGTGACCAGCTCAAGACAACGCTGGCAAACCATTTTGACTTCGACGTCGAGCTCACTGTGGATAACCACAGCGTTCTGTTCGTCTCGTTCAAAATCGAACTTCGCCTGCACCGTACCGACATTGTCGGAAAGCGGGTCGCAGAGTCTTTCCAAATCAGCGAGTTGCAGCGAACCTTGGAGGGTTACGCCACGATCGGCTAATTTGCGCGGGTCAACGTGAGGTGGAATCGGGTCATTCAACATAGGCGCAGCATTCTAGGGATGCCCCCCGCCCCTGTCAAAGGAAATTCGGCGGCATCTGACATGTTAGAATCGGATGATCTGCCCAGGAGTCTACCATGCTTCCCCTGTTACTGGCTTCCAGCTCCCCTTACCGGCGCGAACTGCTCGAGCGCCTGCGCCTGCCCTTCACCTGGGCAAGCCCCGATATAGACGAGCAGCGCCTGGATGACGAGCCGGCTGTCGAACTGGTTCGACGCCTGGCCCGACAGAAAGCCGAGGCACTTGCGCACAGCCACCCTGATCATCTGATCATTGGCTCTGACCAGGTTGCCGTGCTGGGCGAACAGATCCTTGGCAAGCCGCACACCTTCGATCGAGCGTGCGAGCAGCTGCTTGCGGCGAGCGGGCAGCACGTTACCTTCCTCACCGGCCTGGCGCTGTACAACAGCCAGACAGGCCAGTGCCAGGTCGACTGCGTGCCATTTACCGTTGCGATGCGTGAACTGGACCGGGGGCGCGTTGAGCGCTACCTGAGGACTGAGCAGCCGTTTGACTGTGCTGGCAGCTTTAAAGCGGAAGGGCTGGGCGTGAGCTTGTTTCAGAGCACCCATGGCTGCGATGCGACCAGCCTGGTCGGCCTGCCACTGATTCGGCTGGTGGATATGCTGCTTAAGGAAGGCGTGCAGATTCCTTGAGAATTCTGGGGGCGCTTTGCCCCCAGACTCGTTCAACCTTAACGCAGGGTTGGCCCCTGGAACCCCATCCACATGGCCAAATGCTCAGCCACACTGGCGCCAATGCGCTTGGAGAAACGATCGAACGGCGATTCCTGGACAGTGAAATCGACCAGGTTCTTCTCACCGACAATATCCCGCGCCACATAGCTGGCACTACCCAGACCATCCACCAACCCCAGCGCCTTGGCCTGCTCACCCGACCAGATCAGGCCGCTGAACAACTCAGGATGCTCCTTGTCCTTCAGGCGCTCGCCGCGACCCTGCTTGACCATGGCAATGAACTGCTGATGGGTCGTGTTGAGCACACCCTGCCAGAACTCGGTCTCTTCAGGCTTGGCTGGCGAGAACGGATCAAGAAACGCCTTGTGCTCACCGGCGGTGTAGGTACGACGCTCCACCCCCAGCTTGTCCATGGCACCGACAAAGCCATAGCCCGCTGCGGTCACGCCGATCGAACCGACCAGGCTCGCCTTGTCGGCGTAGATCTCGTCCGCCGCACTGGCGATGTAATACGCACCCGAAGCCCCCAGATCGGCGATCACCGCATACAACTTGATCTGCGGGTACTCGGCACGCAGGCGACGGATCTCGTCATACACATAACCGGACTGCACCGGGCTGCCGCCCGGGCTGTTGATGCGCATCACTACAGCCTTGGTCTTGGCGTCCTTGAACGCCTCACGCAGGCTCTTGACGATATTGTCGGCGCTGGCGGCCTCCTGGTCGGCAATGATGCCACGCACTTCGACCAACGCCGTATGGCTGTCGCTGCGCGAGGCAGTGCTATCCATGCTCATCAGCGGCGAGAACAGAAACAGGATGCCGAACAGATAGAGGAACGTCAGCAGCTTGAAGAAGATGCCCCAGCGCCGCGCTCGGCGCTGCTCTTGCACACCGGCCAGCAGGGTCTTTTCCAGCAGCTTCCAGCTCTTGCGATCTTCGTCCTCGACCACCTCGGTCTTGGGCGCTTTCCACTCGTCAGCCATGCTCACCTACCTTGGAATTGAAGTTGCGCCGAACCGCTCAACCACTGGCGCAACTGGGAAAAATGATCAATACAGACCTGCGGACCGAATTCAGCCAGCGCCTGCAGCGACATCGCGCCGTAGCCCACCGCCACCGAATGCATCCCGGCATTGCTGGCCATCTGCAGATCGAACGCCGAATCTCCGACCATCAGCGCCTGTCCGGGTTCGACCTGGCAATGCGCGAGAATCTCTTCGAGCATCAGCGGATGAGGCTTGCCACGGGTTTCGTCGGCCGCCCGGGTGATGTCGAAGAATTGCTCCCAGCCATTGGCCTTGAGCACCCGATCCAGCCCGCGACGCGCCTTGCCGGTCGCCACCGCCAGACGATAGCCCTCGGCACGAAAGGCATCCAGCGACTCCAGCACGCCTTCGAACAGCGGCGAAGGCTGCTGATCGAGCGCCATGTAGACGTCGGCGTAGTGCTGACGGAACACCTCGACCTGGACCGGCTGAAGATGGGGATAGAGCACCGAGATCGCCTCGCTCAACGCCAGGCCAATGATGCCCTTCACCGCATCTTCGGCGCTTGGCACCTCGCCCGCACGCTCGGCCGCCAGGTTCATGGCCAGGACAATCCGCCCAATCGAGTCGGCCAACGTGCCATCCCAATCGAAGATCAACAGCTCGTAGCGTTTACTCATCGACAATCAGCTCGCACTCAAGCGCTCCACGGTCTTGGCCCACATCTCGTCGACCGGCGCCTCGATCTTCAGCTCGCCGCCATCGGGCAGCGGCACGGTCAGGGCATAGGCATGCAGGAACAGGCGCTTGCCCCCCAGCTCACGGATCTCGCGGGTGAAGTCCTCGTCACCGTACTTGCTGTCGCCGGCGATCATGTGCCCGGCATGCAGGGTGTGCACGCGAATCTGGTGCGTACGGCCGGTAATCGGCCGCGCCTCGACCATGGTGGCGAACTCACCAAAGCGGCGCAGCACGCGGAACAGGGTCAGCGCGTCCTTGCCTTCGTCATTGATTTCGACCATGCGCTCGCCAGAGCGCAGGTTGCTCTTCTGCAGCGGCGCATTGACCTGCTTCTTCGAGGTCGGCCAGTGACCGCGCACCAGCGCCATGTAGCGCTTGTCGACACCATCACCGCGCAGGGCGGCATGCAGGTGGCGCAACATGCTGCGTTTCTTGGCGATCATCAACAGGCCGGAAGTGTCGCGATCCAGGCGGTGGACCAGCTCCAGCTCCTTGGCATCCGGGCGCAGCTGACGCAGCGCCTCGATCACCCCAAAGCTCAGACCGCTGCCGCCATGCACGGCGATACCGGCTGGCTTGTTGAGCACGATCAGCGCCTTGTCTTCATAGACAATCGCTGCCTCCAGGCGCTGCAACAGCGCCTGGGCGACCGGTACCGGCTCGTCGCGCTCAGGCAGTCGGACGGGCGGTACCCGCACGATGTCGCCGGCCTGGATCTTGTACTCAGGCTTGACCCGCCCCTTGTTGACCCGCACCTCACCCTTGCGCAGGATGCGGTAGACCAGGGTCTTGGGCACGCCCTTGAGGGCCGTGATAAGGAAATTGTCGATACGTTGGCCGGCAAGCTCCGGCGCGACTTCGATCAGCTGAACGCCGGAAGTCGGAGGGGTATTGGTCGTCATTGCTCGATCATAACAATTTTTTATGGAATTGAAGCACTTAATCATTACTGCTATAGTCGCGAACGCCGCCAAAAGCGGCAGGCCAGCGGCACCTGGCTCTACGCCGGGCCCTGACCATCGCAATTCTCGAGGACGCGAGGCCGTCCTACGGGGTTTTCGCCAGTTTACCGAAATGCCTGGAATCGCCACCAGCGCCGAGTAGAGAAGACCGAAAAAAAACGACAAGCGCGGTGTTTCACCTGCTTTCCCGCTTCTTTTCGCTGGACCTCTGCCCCGCCACCGTCGCTTCCGCGTCACACCCGGCGAATGCTTCGGAAATACCTGCCTTGGACATGAATGGCGTCAGCTTCTGAATCGGAGCTGGCGAAAAATGCAACCCGTTGCGGATTCAGCGCGCGGCAGCACCCGAATTTTCAGGGATACGTGCAGGGTGGAGATGTACAGCCTCCCGGATCGTGTAGCACGGCGTTCGGCCACCGGCCCTCTGTAATGGCCCGGCGAGCGAGCCTCGATGTTCTCCAGATGCCTACGGGCGTCCACGATTCAATGGCTGATTCCTCCTCCTGACTGAGTGCACTTGGCACCGCAGCAACAGGACGCGTCGTCGCGACCACGGCAGGCTGGGCAACCGGCTGGTGCCGAATGTCGCCGACACGGGGGTGGCTCGCTACCCTTTGCGCACCTTGGCACCGACCATGAGAAGTCGTGTGTGCCGAACGCCGTTTCCGGCAGCCCGGAAACCGACGGTACAACATGAAAAGAATGCTGATTAACGCAACTCAACCCGAAGAGTTGCGTGTAGCCCTGGTGGATGGCCAACGCCTCTACGACCTGGATATCGAATCCGGCGCCCGTGAGCAGAAAAAGGCCAACATCTACAAAGGCAAGATCACCCGGATCGAGCCCAGCCTCGAAGCCGCCTTCGTCGACTTCGGCTCCGACCGTCACGGCTTCCTGCCGCTGAAGGAAATCTCCCGCGAGTACTTCAAAAAGGCCCCTGAAGGCCGCGTCAACATCAAGGAAGTGCTCAGCGAAGGCCAGGAAGTCATCGTCCAGGTCGAGAAGGAAGAGCGCGGCAACAAAGGCGCCGCCCTGACCACCTTCATCAGCCTGGCTGGCCGCTACCTGGTACTGATGCCGAACAACCCCCGCGCAGGCGGTATTTCCCGTCGCATCGAAGGCGAAGAGCGCAACGAACTGCGCGAAGCCCTCAATGGCCTGACCGTGCCGGGCGACATGGGCCTGATCGTGCGCACTGCCGGCCTTGGCCGCAGCAGCGAAGAGATGCAGTGGGACCTGGACTACCTGCTGCAACTGTGGACCGCAATTAAAGAAGCCTCGCTGGACCGCACTGCGCCGTTCCTGATCTACCAGGAAAGCAACGTCATCATCCGCGCGATCCGCGACTACCTGCGCCAGGACATCGGCGAAGTGCTGATCGACAGCATCGATGCCCAGGAAGAAGCCCTGACCTTCATCCGCCAGGTGATGCCGCAGTACGCCAGCAAGGTCAAGCTGTACGAAGACAGCGTACCGCTGTTCAACCGTTTCCAGATCGAAAGCCAGATCGAGACCGCCTTCCAGCGCGTAGTCGACCTGCCTTCCGGCGGCTCGATCGTGATCGATCCGACCGAAGCCCTGGTGTCCATCGACATCAACTCGGCGCGCGCCACCAAAGGCAGCGACATCGAAGAAACCGCCCTGCAGACCAACCTGGAAGCGGCCGAGGAAATCGCCCGTCAACTGCGTCTGCGTGATATCGGCGGCCTGATCGTCATCGACTTCATCGACATGACCCCAGCCAAGAACCAGCGCGCCGTCGAAGAGCGTGTGCGCGAGTGCCTTGAAGCTGACCGCGCCCGCGTCCAGGTTGGCCGCATTTCGCGCTTCGGCCTGCTGGAAATGTCCCGTCAGCGCCTGCGCCCATCGCTGGGCGAGAGCAGCGGCATCGTCTGCCCACGCTGCTCGGGCACCGGTATCATCCGTGACGTCGAGTCGCTGTCGCTGGCAATCCTGCGCCTGATCGAAGAAGAAGCCCTGAAAGACCGCACTGCCGAAGTGCGTGCCCAGGTGCCAATCCCGGTCGCCGCGTTCCTGCTCAACGAGAAACGCAATTCGATCACCAAGATCGAACTGCGCACGCGCGCACGGATCATCATCCTGCCGAACGATCACCTGGAAACCCCGCACTTCGAAGTCCAGCGCCTGCGCGACGACAATCCGGACGTGCTGAACAACCAGTCCAGCTACGAAATCGCTGCCACCGAAACCGAAGAAGCGCCGCAACCGACCGCCGCCACTCGCACCCTGGTTCGCCAGGAAGCAGCGGTCAAGACAGCCCCGGCCCGCACCAACGCTCCGGTTCCTGCCGCCGCACCAGAACAGCCCGCCGCCCCTGCCGCAGCAGCTGCCAATGCGCCTGAGCCAAGCCTGTTCAAAGGCCTGGTCAAGTCGCTGGTCAGCCTGTTCGCAGGCAAGGACGAGCCTGTCGCTGCACCTGCTGCCACCACCGAGAAGCCTGCTACCGAGCGCCCCCAGCGCAACGAAGAGCGTCGCAACGGTCGCCAGCAGAGCCGCAACCGCAACGGCCGCCGCGATGAAGACCGCAAACCGCGCGAAGAACGTGCCGAGCGCGCCCCGCGCGAAGAGCGTCAACCGCGGGAGGAACGCGCCCCACGTGAAGAGCGAGCACCTCGCGAAGAACGCGCTCCACGCCAGGACCGCCGCGGCAACCGTGAGGAACGCCCAGTTCGCGAACTGCGCGAACCTCTGGACGCCGCACCGGCTGCCCGCGAAGAACGCGCTCCTCGTGAAGAGCGTGCACCTCGTGAGGAGCGCGCACCACGCGAAGAACGCGCCCCTCGTGAAGAGCGTGCACCGCGCGAAGAACGTGCTCCTCGTGAAGAGCGCGCACCGCGCGAAGAACGTGCTCCTCGTGAAGAACGTGCTCCTCGTGAAGAGCGCGCACCGCGCGAAGAACGTGCTCCTCGTGAAGAGCGTGCACCGCGCGAAGAACGTGCTCCTCGTGAAGAGCGTGCACCGCGTGAAGAGCGTGCACCGCGTGAAGAACGCGCTCCTCGTGAAGAACGCCAGCCGCGCGCTGCCGAACAAGCCGCCGAGCAGGCAGCGGAAATCGCCGACGAGCAACTGCCAAACGAAGAGCTGCTGCAGGACGAGCAACTGGAAGGCGCCGATGGCGAGCGTCCACGTCGTCGTTCCCGTGGCCAGCGTCGTCGCAGCAACCGTCGCGAACGTCAGCGCAATGCCAATGGCGAGCTGATCGATGGCGACGAAGAAGCCACTGATGAGCAGCAGCCACAGCAGCACCAAGCGACCGAACTGGGTGCCGAACTGGCAGCTGGCCTGGCCGTCACCGCTGCCGTTGCCACCAGCAACATCAGCGCTGAAGCTGAGGCCCAGGCCAATCAACAGGCTGAAATCGCCACTGCCGAGGCCCCAGAGGCTGCGACAGGCGAAGTCATCGCCCTGCCATCTGAGCCTAACGCCCAGGTAGAACAAACCGTTGCCGCCGCACCTGTGGTCGAGCAGCCGTTCAGCGAGCCGGTAGCCGTGGTCGAGCCAAGCGCCGAGCCAGTTGTCGAAGTGGTGCCGCAAGCTGTCGTTGAAGCGCCTGTCGCTGAAGCTGCTGAGCCACAAGTTGCTGTCGAGGCTGTAGCGATCGAAACTCCAGCGGTTGAATCGGGTGAAGCCGAGAAAGCGCCGGAAGTTGCCGAAGCTGCACCGGTCGCACCCGTCGAGGCGCCAGTAGCTGAGCAGCCTGCTCCGGCTGTCGAAGCCAAGCCTGAGGTTGTCGAGCCAGCACCGGTTGCCGCCGAACCTGCACCGGTAATGCTGCCTAACGGCCGCGCACCAAACGACCCACGTGAAGTGCGTCGCCGCAAGCGTGAAGCCGAGGCCGCCGCTGCTGCCGCTGCCGCAGCACAGGCCGCTGAAGCTGCGCAACCTGAAGCCCTGGAAACAACCGAAGAGCAGAAGCCTCATCACGGTTGATTGCAACGGCTGAATGAAAAAGCCCCGCCAGTGTGAACTGGCGGGGCTTTTTCATGGCTTTTGGTAATGTGCTGCCTGTAAAAGCCTTATCGCGGGGCAAGCCCGCTCCCACGTACCCCGTCGCAATCGAATCGTTTGCGTGGGAGCGGGCTTGCCCCGCGATGAAGCCATCACAGGCAGGCCATCAATACAGGTTTGGCTCCATCTCCAACTCAACCCCAAACCGTTCGAGAATATCCGCCTGGATCTTGCGCGCCAGCTCATGCAGCTGCACCCCGGTCGCCTGGCCATAATTGACCAGCACCAGCGACTGCAAACGATGCACGCCCGCGTCACCCTCACGATGCCCCTTCCAACCCGCCTGCTCGATCAACCAGCCCGCAGCCAGCTTCACCTGGCCATTGGCCTGGGGATAAGCCACCACACTCGGATAGCGCGCACGGATCTGTTCAGTCAGGGCAGCACTGACCACCGGGTTCTTGAAGAAACTGCCGGCATTACCCAGTTCGAGCGGATCCGGCAGCTTCTCGCGACGAATACTGCATATCGCATCACTGATCGCCTGGGCAGTGGGCTGCTCGATGCCCTGCTCACTCAGACGCTGACGCACCGGCCCGTAGTCCAGGTGCGCCCGCAGCGTGCGATCGAGGGCAAAGCGTACCCGCAGGATCAGCCAACGCCCCGGCTCGCGCTTGAACAAGCTGTCGCGATAGCCGAATGCGCATTCTTCAAGGCCGAAATCACGCAGCTCGCCGGTCTGGCGATCCAGCGCCGTCAGCCCTGCGAACACATCCTTGATCTCCACTCCATAGGCACCGACGTTCTGCATCGGCGCAGCGCCTACGGTGCCAGGGATCAGGCTGAGATTTTCCAGGCCGCTCAGGCCTTGCTCCAGGCTCCACTGCACGAAAGCATGCCAGGGCTCGCCAGCCTCGGCCTCGACCACCACCCGATCGCCCTGCTCGCTCAGCACCCGGCGACCACGGCTGGCCATATGCAGCACCAGGGCGTCGATGTCATGGGTGAGCAACAGGTTGCTGCCACCACCAATCACCAGCACGGCAACGTGCCGCTGCGCCGCATTGGCCAGCGCCGCACGCACGTCATCGTCATTGTGCGCTTGAGTGAAATAGCGCGCTTTGACGTCGATGCCGAAGGTGTTGAACGGCTTGAGCGAAACCCGCTCCTGCCACTGCGCCGTCATAGCCGCCCCTTGATTTCCACAACCAGCGCCTGGCAGGCCGCCTCGATCAGGTCCAAGACCTGCTCGAAGCCGTCGGCGCCGCCGTAATACGGATCGGGTACTTCGTCCAGCGCTGCGCCATAGCGGCGCAGGAACAGATCGAGCTCAGCGCTTGCCGCGTGCGGGCGCAACGCCTGCAAATGGGCAAGGTTGCTCTTGTCCATGGCCAGCACCAGATCGTACTCGGCGAAATGGCGTGCACTGACCTGCTGGGCACGCTGCGCCGACAGGTCGTAACCGCGGCTTAGCGCTGCACGGCAGGTACGCGCGTCGGGCGCCTTGCCCACGTGCCAGTCGCCCGTCCCGGCAGACGCTACATGGACCTGGTCAGCCAGGCCGGCAACCTGTAATTGATGGCGTAACACGCCCTCGGCCGTTGGCGAACGGCAGATATTGCCCAGGCAGACGAACAGAACGCGCATCAAGCCTCCAGCAAGCGCCGAACGCGCTCCAGGTCTTCAGGGGTATCGACACCCACGGCAGGCGCCTCGATGGCGTCCTCGACATGAATGCGCACGCCATGCCATAGCGCCCGCAGCTGCTCCAGCGCCTCGGTTTGCTCGAGCCAGCACGGGCCCCAGCTAACGAAATCTTGTAGGAAGCCCACGCGGTAGGCGTACATGCCGATGTGGCGACGATAAGGCACTGCCTCAGGCAGCTGCTCACGATCCTTGGCGAAGGCGTCACGCGCCCAGGGCAGCGGCGCGCGGCTGAATGTCAAGGCCAGGCCATGCTTGTCGCTGACGACTTTGACCGCGTTGGGGTTGAATACCGTCTGCGGCTCATGGATCGGCTCGGCCAGGGTGGCGATGCCCGCCTCAGGGTGCGCCGCCAGGTTGGCCGCCACCTGATCGATGATCACGGGCGGAATCAGCGGCTCGTCACCTTGCACGTTGACCACGATGGCATCGCTGGGCAGCCCCAGGTGCGCGGCAACTTCGGCCAAACGGTCGGTGCCGGATTCATGATCGGCGCGCGTCAGCAGCACTTGGGCGCCGAACGCCTGGCACGCCTCGACGATGCTGGCATCGTCAGTGGCGATGACCACGCGGCTGGCACCGCTCTTACGCGCCTGCTCCCACACGTGCTGGACCATCGGCTTGCCGGCGATCGGCAGCAATGGCTTGCCCGGCAAGCGCGTCGAGCGCAGGCGAGCGGGGATCACCACGGTGAAATTCAGGCTCATTTGTCCAGACGCTCGTCGTCAGTCAGGGTGCGCGCTTCGCTTTCCAGCATGACCGGGATGCCGTCACGCACTGGATAAGCCAGGCCTGCGCCTTTGCTGATCAGCTCGGTCTTGTCGGCGCTGAGCTTGAGCGGGCCTTTAGTGATCGGGCAGGCCAGGATGTCGAGCAGTTTGGTGTCCATGGAAGCTTCCTTGAGGCCAGTGGCCGGAAAAATGAATAGGGCTCAGGGCTGACGGCGCGCAGGCAGCAACCGGTCGAGCTGAGCGTCGAACCAACCGACGAAGGCTGGCGAAGGCTGCGCTTCGACCGCCAGGTACCACCAATCGTCAGCGGCGAACGCCCGGCACTTCACCGCATCTTTTTCAGTCATTACCAGCGGCAAAGCCGGGCTGAACGTCAGCGCCTGGGCAGAGAACTGCGCATGGTCGGCGAAAGGATGCGGCACAGGCTGCCAGTTTAGCCCCAGCAGGGTGTTGAAGAAACGTTGTGGGTTACCAATACCAGCCACCGCGTGCAGGGCCTGGCCGGGCGGGAAATGCTCAAGCGAATGGCGCTCGCCGCTGTGCAGGTTGATCAGCGCTGAGGGCTGCAACTGGAAGGCAAAACCGCCATCACGGTCGCCGCTCGCGCCGTTGTACAGAACGGCATCCGCGTCTTGGAGACGCTCGACCGGCTCACGCAGCGGGCCTGCCGGCAGGCAGCGGCGATTGCCCAGGCCACGTGCAGCATCGATCAGCACCAGCTCAAGGTCGCGGGCCAGGCGATAATGCTGCATGCCGTCGTCACACAAGATCAGGTCCAGCGGCTCGCTGGCCAATAGCGCCTGCACGGCGCGGGAGCGGTCAGGGTCGATCATCAGCGGCACGCCGGTGCGCTGGACGATCAGCAACGGCTCGTCGCCTGCCTGCTCGGCACTGTGAGTCGCCTCGACCCGCCAGGGCAACTGCGCAGGCTTGGCGCCATAACCGCGACTGACCACGCCAACCCGCAGCCCCTGACGGCGGCAGTGCTCGATCAGCCAGAGGATCATCGGCGTCTTGCCGGTACCGCCAACGGTGATATTGCCCACCACGATCACCGGTACCGGCGCGCGGTAGCTGGCACTCTCGCCGCTGAGAAAGCGCGCACGCTTGCGCAGCACTACGCGCCGGTACAGCGCCTCCAGTGGGCGCAACAGGGCCAAGGCCGGATGTCCGGCATACCAGGCCTCCAGCAGACGATCGGCGAAGGCCATCAGGGCGTCCCCGGCGCCGCCTCGACGGTGGTCATGCGCAGCTGGCTGAAACCGAGCTTGCCGGCAGCATCCATTGCGGTAACCACAGCCTGGTGCGGCGTCTTGCCATCAGCACTGATCGACAGCGGCAACTGGGTGTCGCCACCGGACTCCTGCTGCAGCGCCTCGGTCAGGGTCGCCAGGTCGCTCTTGGGCAGCAGGTGGTTGTTCACCGAATACACGCCGTCGGCGCTGATGGTAATGTCCACCCGCTTGCCCTCGTCGGGGCTAGGCGGTGCAGCCGTGGTGGCCTCCGGCAGCTCGACGCGCAGCTGGTTCTCGCGGGTGAAGGTGGTGGTGACGACGAAGAACAGCAGCAGCACGAACACCACGTCGATCAACGACGCCAGGTTGATGTCGACGTTCTCGCGCTGGCGATTGCGCCGAAACTTCACGCCTTGCCTCCAGCCACTTCCACTTCGCGGTCGCCCTGCACGACCTCGACCAGCTTGATCGCCTCTTGCTCCATGCCCACCACCAGCTCATCGATACGACGCAGCAGGAAGCGGTGGAAGAATACCGCCGGGATACCGACCATCAGGCCCGCAGCCGTAGTGACCAGGGCCTTGGAGATACCGCCGGCGAGCACCGAGGCGTTGGCCGTCATCTGCGAGCCCATGAAGGCGCTGAAGATATCGATCATGCCCAGTACCGTGCCGAGCAGGCCGAGCAGCGGCGCCATCGCAGCGATGGTGCCCAGGGTGCTGATGTAGCGCTCCAGCTCATGGATGACGCGCGAGGCGGCCTCTTCGATGCACTCTTTCATGATCTCGCGGCCATGGCGCGAGTTGGCCAGGCCTGCGGCAAGGATCTCGCCCAATGGCGAATCGGCGCGCAGGGCCTTGAGCTTGTCACTGGTGAGCTGCTTGTCCTTGATCCACATCCATACCTGGCCGAGCAGGTGCGGCGGGGTCACGCGACTGGCGCGCAGGGTCCACAGGCGTTCGGCGACGATCGCCATGGCGGCGATGGAGCTCAGAATGATCGGCAGCATCATCCAACCACCGGACTTGACCAATTCCCACACAGTAAGCATCCCCTCGGAAAAAGGCCGCCACTCTAACATAGGACGCAAGTCGCCTCATCTGCCGGAGGTCGCAATGCGCAGCAGCGCATCCCCTCCCCCGACGCTAACCAACAACCACAGGCACCGTGGGAGCGGGCTTGCCCCGCGAAGAGGTCGGCCCAGCCTATGCTCTACTCAATCCCCAGTACGCCAGAACCGCCGCTGCCCCCGCTGCCCCTCTACACCGCCAAAGCTACCCAGGCGCAAACTCAGGGCCCCCTCGATCGCCGTGTCGTGAATCACCGCCCCATGCCGCTGATAACGCTCGATCACCTGCGCATGCGGATGCCCGAACCCGTTGTACCGCCCCCGCGAAATCAATACCCCACGCGGCGCCGTGGCGCGGATGAACGGTTCAGTGGAAGAACTGCGACTGCCATGATGCGGCGATTGCAGCCAGTCGACCCGCGTCTGGCCATTGGCCGCCAGCCAGGCCCGTTCGGCCCCGGCTTCAATATCCCCGGCCAGTAGCAGCCGCTCGCCATTGGCCTCGACCAGTAGCACGCAAGAGCGCTCGTTGCTCCCCGGCCCCTCGGGCCAATGCCAGAGCGAAAAACTCACCCCATCCCACTCCCAGCCCTCGCCCGTCAGGCACATGTCCGCCTGCAATGCCGCTGGCAGCTCAGCGGCCTCCCCGGCCAGCACCCGGGCAATCGCTAGGCCGCGGTGAACAGCCAACGCACCACCTGCATGATCGGCATGGGCATGGCTAATCAGCAGGACGTCCAACTGATCCACCCCCAGCTTGCGCAGGGTGGGCAGCACTACCGTCTGCCCCAGATCGCTTCCGCCTTGCGCGGGACCTGCGTCGTAGAGCAGGGTGTGCTGGCGGGTACGCAGCAGTATCGCCAGCCCTTGCCCGACATCCAGTTGCAGCACGTGCACCTGGCCATGCGGCACGGATTCCGTCGGCGCCCACAGCGCCAGCAGCATCACCGCCCCCAAGCCTCGCAGCGGCAAGCCACGCGGCAGCAGCACCAGCCAGGCGCCGCTGGCGACCAGCAGCCAAGCGATCAGCGGCAAGGGTCGAGGTATCCAGGCGGGCTGCCAGTGGGCCAGGTGGCCGAGCGCGCGAAACAGCCACTCCAGCGCCCCGCCCGCCAGCCACAACAGCGACTCGCCTACCCCCGCCACAGGCAGCAGAACAGTGCCAAGCAACGCCAAAGGCAGGACCAGCAGGCTGATCCAGGGTACAGCCAGCAAATTGGCCACAGGTGCGCTGACACTGATCGGCAGCCCCACCGCCAGCAACGCCGGGAGCAGGCCCACAGCGATCACCCACTGCGCCCGGGTCCAGGCGTGCCAAGGTCGCCAACCACCGAGCCGGTGAGCGAAGCAGTAGACCAGCACCGCCACCGCTCCAAACGACAGCCAGAACCCTGGCAACAGGCTGGCCAACGGCTCGATCAGCAACACGCCGCACAACGCCAGCAATAGCGGCAAGCCGGTGCCCAGATGACGAAAACGCAAGCGCCAGGCCAGCACTACCGCGAGCATCAGGCAAGCGCGCTGCACCGGCACCGCAAAACCCGCCAGCCAGCCATACGCCAATGCTGCCGCCATGGCCAGGCCACAGGCCCAGGGCAACCACGGCCAGCGATGCGGCCAGGCGCCGCAACGGGCCATGAACGCCACCAGCCCATACATCAGCCCCGCAGCCAGGCCGATGTGCTGCCCGGAAATCACCAGCAAATGCACTGTGCCGCTGGCCTGCAGGGCCTGCCAGTCTTCGCGCGCCAGCCCCGAGCCATCACCAAGCACCAACGCGACCAAAGCGGCTTCGCGGCCCTGGCCATCCACAGCCAGCAAGCGCTGGCGCAGACTGTCGCGCCAGCCGCCGGAGACTGGCGTCAGCAGTTGCCCGGCCTTGACTGTGCCGGTCGCACCGATCCTGCGAGCCAACAGCGTCGCTTCGCGGTCTGGCCCATGGGGGTTGAGCAGGCCATGCGGGCGCTTGAGTGTAACGGCCAGGCGCCAACGCTCGCCGGCCTGCACGTGCGGTCCGGCAAACCAGCTCAACTGCAGGCGCTTGGGCAGATCAGCCCGGCGCGACACTGCCTCATCCAGCTCAAAACGCACGCCTCGGCCAGTCTGTGCTGGCAGCCCCACCACCCTGCCCTCCAGCCACAAGGTGCGGCCATCCAGAGTGGCCGCCAGACGGTCATCCAGCGCTTGCTGCGCCGACCAACACGCCCAGCAAAAGCCCAGCAGCAGCCAACCCAGCGGCCAAACGCGCGTACGCAAGCAGCCCAGCCCAAGCAAAAGCAGGATCAGCAGCCATCCGACCGATGGCAGAACCGGAAGAAAACGCAGGGCCAACAACCCCGCGGCGAGCGCAAACATCCCTGTGCGCATGAGGTAGAGCTCCGCAAGCCGATAAGCCTGCACAGCAATAGCGCAATTGGCGCCTAATCTTGCTCAACAATTGTCACAAACTCTGAACAAGCCAGTCAGGGAATCAAGGCATACTGACCCCCTTCAAACCCGGGGAGCCTACATGCCGCGCCGCCTCTTCAAACGGTACATGCCGGATCCGACCAGCATTCGGGAACACAAATCTTTACGCTTCTTCGGAAAACTGCTGCACGATCCCAACCTCTGGCACCTGAACCGCCATTCAGTGGCGCGGGCCATGGGTGTAGGCCTGTTCGCGGCGTTGATCCCTATCCCGATGCAAATGCTGCTGGCCGCCAGCCTGGCCATTCCCCTGCGCGGCAACTTGCCAATCGCGGTGAGCCTGGTCTGGCTGACCAATCCGCTGACCATGCCACCGGTGTTCTTCGTCACCTACATGACCGGCGCCTGGCTGTTGCAGACGCCACCGCGCACCCTGCCCGACGACCTGACCTTCGAGTGGATCACCGATCAGCTGTCGACCTTGTGGCAGCCGTTTCTGCTCGGTTCGGTGGTCTGCGGCGTGGTACTCGGTATCGCCGCCTACTTCATCACCATGTTCTATTGGCGCTGGTGGGTTGGCCGGCAGTGGCGCCGGCGCAAACTCAAGGCTTCATGCACGCATGCCGCGGCCGCTGACCAGCAAGCGGATGCACAGGGTATACAGCACTGCGGTAGCAACCAGCATGAAGGTGATCGCCGTACCAATGCTGATATCCGACACCCCTAGAATGCCATAGCGGAACGAGTTGACCATGTGCAGCACCGGGTTAGCCAACGACACGGTCTGCCAGAATGGCGGCAGCAGGTTGATCGAATAGAACACCCCGCCCAGGTAGGTCAGCGGCGTCAGCACGAAAGTCGGGATGATCGAGATGTCATCGAAGTTGCGCGCGAACACTGCGTTGACGAAGCCCAGCAGCGAGAAGATGGTTGCCGTGAGCAACACCACCACCACGGTGACGCCCAGGTGATGCACTTGCAGATGGGTGAAGAACAGCGACAGGATGGTCACGATCACCCCCACTGCCAGACCACGCAACACCCCGCCCAGCACATAACCGACGAGGATGGTGTGTGGCGACACCGGCGAAACCATCAACTCCTCGATCGAACGCTGGAACTTGCTGCCGAAAAAGCTCGACACCACGTTGCCATAGGAGTTGGTGATCACCGACATCATGATCAGCCCGGGGACGATGTACTCCATATAGGTGAAGCCACCCATATCGCCGATCTGCCGGCCGATCAGGTTACCGAAGATCACAAAGTACAAGACCATGGTGATCGCCGGCGGCAGCAAGGTCTGCGGCCAGATGCGCAAGAAGCGCCGGACTTCGCGGTAGACGATGGTATTGAGGGCCACCCAGTTGGTGCGCAGCTCCACATTCATACCGCCACCTTCGACAGGTTCTTCTCCACCAGGGACACAAACAGCTCCTCAAGTCGGTTGGTCTTGTTGCGCAGGCTCTGCACTTCGATGTTCTGCAGGGCCAACTGGCCGAACAGCGCGGTGATGCCAATATCCTTATCCACCTGCACCTCCAGGGTATGCGGCGTGATCAGCCGACACGGGTAGCCCTGCAAGGTGGGGGCAACGGCCAGATCCTGCTTGAGGTCGAGCACGAAGGTTTCCACATGCAATTTGCTCAGCAGCTTGCGCATGCTGGTGTTCTCGACGATGGTGCCGTGGTCGATGATGCCGATATGGCGGCACAGTTGCTCGGCTTCCTCGAGGTAGTGGGTGGTGAGGATGATGGTGATGCCTTTCTGGTTCAGCTCAGTCAGGAAGCTCCACATCGAGCGACGCAACTCGATGTCCACCCCTGCGGTTGGCTCATCGAGAATCAGCAAGCGCGGCTCGTGGATCAGCGCGCGGGCGATCATCAAGCGGCGCTTCATGCCACCGGACAGCGAACGCGACTGCACATCACGCTTGTCCCACAGCCCCAACTGGGTCAGGTACTGCTCGGCACGCTCCTTGGCAAGCTTGGGCGGGATGCCGTAGTAGCCCGCCTGGGTGACGACGATGTCGAAGGTCTTCTCGAACTGGTTGAAGTTGAATTCCTGCGGCACCACGCCCAGGCAGCGCTTGAGCGCGGCAGGCTCGCGGTCCAGGTCATGGCCAAACACATTCACCGTGCCGCTGGTCTTGTTGACCAGGGTCGAGAGAATGCCGATGGTGGTGGATTTGCCGGCGCCGTTAGGGCCGAGCAAGGCGAAGAAGTCACCTTCGGCGACATCCAGATCGATGCCCTTGAGGGCCTGGAAGCCATTGCCGTAGGTCTTGGTCAGCTGTCTTATGGACAGGGCAGAACTCATAGCGGGTCACGTACCATGCGAAGAGGTTCAGGACACGCCAGATCAGGTCACTGGCGCAGTGAGTGCGGCCATGGTGCAAGGCCTGGCCGCACAAGTACAGTCATGTGTATTGATAGTGACTATCGAAATAGTGCAGGTGTTCGATCAGGTCAGCGCAGTCATCACCGCCGCCTGGTACGCCGGGCGCTCTTGCAAACGCTGGTACCAGGCTAGTAGGTGGTGCATGTGCGGACGCTCGATGGGCATTTCGAACCAGGCGTAGACGAAGCTGCCCAGCGGAATGTCACCCATGCCGATCTGCTCACCGGAGAGGTAGGGTTGCCTGGCCAAGGTCTGGTCGGCAATCGACAGCAGCTCGGCGCAGGCCTTTTGCGCGGCATTGATCGCGACCCAGTCGCGCTGCTGCTCGGGGCTGCGGAGCAGGCCCCAGAACAGCGGGCGGAAAGGCGTGGCGAACGATGAAGTGGTCCAGTCCATCCATTTATCGGCCAGGGCGCGCTGGCGCGGGTCGTCCAGATACCAGCCCTGCTCGCGGCCGTACTCGGCGCAGAGGTAGCGCACGATGGCGTTCGACTCCCACAGCACCAGGTCGCCATCTTCGAGCATCGGCACCAGGCCGTTGGGGTTGCGCGAGCGGTACTCGGGGTCGTTGACCACGCCGAAGGCGCCGCCGGCGTCGATCGACTCGAAGTCCAGGCCCAACTCGTGGGCGATCCACAACGCCTTGCGTACATTGCTCGAATTCTTGCGACCCCAGATCTTCAGCATGACAACGTCCTTATGAATGCGCGAATTCGGCAGTTTACTCCACAGCTTGATCGTCTGTACTGGCCTCAGCGCGGGACAAGCCAGCCCGGGCGGTCCAGACACATACCCTGACAACCCCCGGCGAACTCCTGCCGCCACACCCTGTCACTGATCTGACAAGGCCGTTCGCCGGATGCCGGCTAAGCTCTGTGGGTTCGGCCCACGCCCAAGGTTCCAAGGAGGAAGGATTATGTTGCTGTTGTGGTTGGTGGTTCTGGTGATCGGCGCGGCGTATCTCACCCATCGGCGCCTGCCGCCCTTGCAGATACTTGGCATCATCGCCGCCTACACGCTGCTGATGGGCATTTTCAGCAGCGCCCCGGGCTGGCTGCTGACGCTGATCTGGCTGGTACTGGCCGCCAAGACCGCGCTGCTGGTGCTGCCCGACTGGCGCCGCAAGGTGTTCACCGGCCCGATCTTCAAATGGTTCCAGCGCACCTTGCCGCCGATGTCACAGACCGAGCGCGAGGCGATCGAGGCTGGCACCGTGTGGTGGGATGGCGAGCTGTTCAGCGGCCGTCCCGCCTGGAACACCCTGCTCGACTACCCTGCGCCCAAGCTCACCGACGAAGAACAAGCGTTCATCGACGGCCCCACCGAGCAACTGTGCGCCATGGTCAGCGACTGGCAGATCGGCCAGGACCTGGACCTGCCGGCAGAAGCCTGGCAGTTCATCAAAGAGCACGGTTTCTTTGCCCTGATCATCCCCAAGCAATACGGCGGCAAAGGCTTCTCGGCGTATGCCCACTCCCAAGTCGCGATGAAGCTGGCCACCCGCAGCGGCGACCTGGCCTCCACGGTCATGGTGCCCAACTCCCTGGGCCCGGCCGAGCTGCTCCTGCACTACGGCACCGATGAGCAGCGCGACCACTACCTGCCGCGCCTGGCCCGTGGCGATGAGATCCCCTGCTTCGCCCTCACCGGTCCGCTGGCCGGCTCCGACGCGGGTGCCATGCCCGACACCGGCATCATCTGCAAAGGCCAATGGCAAGGCGAAGAGGTGATCGGCCTGCGCCTGAACTGGGAGAAGCGCTACATCACCCTGGGCCCCATCGCCACCCTGCTGGGCCTGGCGTTCAAGGCCTACGACCCCGAGCACCTGCTGGGCGAACAAGAAGAGCTGGGCATCAGCCTGGCGTTGATCCCCACCGACACACCGGGCGTCGAGATCGGCAAACGCCACTTACCGCTGGGCGCGGCGTTCATGAACGGCCCCAACAGTGGCAAGGACGTGTTCGTGCCGCTGAGCTTCCTGATTGGCGGCCAGGAAATGCTCGGCAAAGGCTGGATGATGCTGATGAACTGCCTGTCGGTGGGCCGCTCGATCTCCCTGCCGGCAGTCGGCACGGGGGCGGCCAAGTACACAAGCCTGGTGACCGGCCAATACGCCAATATCCGCGAACAGTTCAACGTACCGCTGGCCGCTTTCGAAGGCATCCAGGAATCGCTCGCGCGCATCGGCGGCAACGCCTGGCTGATGGACAGCGCCCGCCTGTTGACTGCCAAGGCCGTGGACCTGGGCGAAAAACCTTCGGTACTGTCGGCGATCCTCAAGTACCACCTGACCGAACGCGGCCGCGAGTGCATCCAGCACGCGATGGACGTGCACGGCGGCAAGGGCATCATCATGGGCCCGAACAACTACCTGGGCCGCAACTGGCAAGGGGCGCCGATCTTCATCACGGTAGAAGGCGCCAACATCCTGTCGCGCAACCTGATGATCTTCGGCCAAGGGGCGATCCGCTGCCACCCGTTCGTGCTCAAGGAAATGGCCCTGGCTGGGCGCGAAGACCGCGATCAGGCCCTCAAGGAATTTGACCAGCTGCTGCTCAAGCACATCATGTTCGCCGCTGGTAACGCCGCCAGCACCCTGGTACTGGGCTTGGGCCTGGGCCACTTCGAACGGGTGCCGGGCGATGCTTTGAGTCAAGGTTACTTCCGCTCATTGAACCGCCAGGCTGCGGCTTTCGCCTTGTTGGCAGACCTGTCGATGATGCTGCTGGGCGGCGCCTTGAAACGTCGTGAACGCCTCAGCGCGCGCCTGGGGGATGTACTGAGTTACCTGTACTTGTCCTCGGCCGCGCTCAAGCGTTACCACGACCTGGGGTCGCCGGAGCACATGCAGCCGTTGTTGCGCTGGGCGATGGAAGAGTGCCTGGGTAAAGCAGAGCAGGCGCTGGATAAGCTGCTAGACAACTTCCCCAACCGGTTTATCGGCTGTGCGCTACGCGTGCTGGTGTTCCCGTTTGGACGTCGGCATACCGGGCCAAGTGATGAGTTGGATGCCGAGGTTGCACAGTTGATTGGGCGCAGCAAGGGGGATCCGGCGTTGGAGGAGCTGTTGGCAGGCTGCTTCCGGCCACAGGCCGAAGGTGATCCGGTGGCGGCATTGCAAAGGGCCTGTGACTTGCTGGACGAAACTGCGCCGCTTCGCAAGACCCTGCATCAGGCTACTCGAGAGGGAACAGTGCAGGCTCAAGCCGGGCGCTCGGTAATCGAGGCTGCAATCGAGGCTGGCGTGTTGCAGGAGACGCAAGGACAGCAGCTAAGCGATGCTGAATCCGCTCGACGTGCGGTCATTGATGTGGATGCCTTCGATAAAGACCAGTTATTACCAGGGACGGATAAGATACGCTGATCGCAGGGGGCCGCTTAGCGGCCCTCGTTTCGATCCAGCAGTTGCAATGATCACTTCAACCGGTCGCCATCACGCTTGCTCGACTAGGCGCCCTCTTCATCTTTTGCCTCCCATTTGAGGGTGGCCCGTGCTATTTGGGCTTTGCGTAATTCAGCAAAACTACTCAAGGGCAAAGGAAGGGTCAGGCTGCCCCCATAGGTTCTGGTAGACGTTTGTTTTTTCGCCAGGATGACGACAAAACGTGCGTCTCCCTGTGGCGTGTAGACTCCCCCTGAATCTATCTGGCCGGTTCCTTCCAGGGGCAGTATCCACTCCACTTCAGGTAGAGGACTTGGGCTCCCTGCCACCCTCGCTTCGATTTTCAACCCCGCTCCTGCCCATTGCTCATCCACGGACAAATGCAAATCGGGTTCCTTATGCGTTACCAAGACATACCCAGTTGCAGTACGCCCTGAAGTTTTACCCGTGACCTGTATTTGGTCGATTACATACCTCACATCATCAGGGGCTGGCGCCGCCTGGTAGTCAGCGATAGCGCTGTTAGTCCCCGAGCTTGAGATGGTTCCACTGCCCGCACCGTCCGTCAGCACCTGCCACTCCAGCTCTTCAGCGGCCATGCTGGGGTCTTCCAGCAGATCCGCACGCAACTGGAGCGAAGTACCGCTAAAACAGGTGGCGAACTTCGGATTGAAATCCAGCGAATGCCCTATCACCATGACCAGTGACTCGCTACGCTGCTCGGCATCGGCATCGGCATCGGCATCGGCAAGTTTTGCAACGACCCGAACCATCAGGTTTTTACCCCCCAGCGCCGCCGCAGCTGGCGCCTGGTAATAACCTGTGGCTTCATTGATTGTACCCATCTCACCTGTAGTTCCCGGCAAGGGTTCGATGCTCCATTTCACGCCGTTGCTTGGCGGCTCAACGGTGAATTTAGTTTCAGCCGCAGCTGATAACTCTACGTTCTGCTCGACTATTCGGAACGAACTATCCGTAGACGTGAATCCGCCCATCAGCAACAGATTGTTCGTTCTGTTTCTGACGAGAGGCTGAATAAAACGCCCATCAGGCTGGCGCAGGCACGGTAGGATTTGCCTATCGATATGAGCGGTCAGGCGGGTGGATAGCGCGTTCAAAAACCCCCTTTGCACCGCATAATCCGCAAGGGCTTTAATGGCGTCTTCATGAGTAGATGGCGGGACGGACTGGTCATCTATGCTCGCAGCGGCTTGCTCTACCATGCTGTCCAGCCGCCCCGTCAACGCAGCCGTGGCGTCGGCTGCAAGTTCAAATGCGTAATCCAGTCGAGGCTCAACTGTAATCTTGCTACTCTGCCACTCTTCTGTTGCACCCACATGCCGGTATTTATATTCCACTGTACAGCTGGGCTGCCACGTTTGACTGATGCGCTCCTCAGCGAATGCTATCTTGAGTGCAGCCTTACCGCCGCTCCCCGGCACGACAATCTCATCGAACAACATCTCCAACCCCAAGCCCTCGCACCTTCCTGCCGGGATCGAAAGTTGCCCTTTCAGTGCCTCCATACTGCCCAGGCCTTTCTCTGGGGGGTCGCTCTGAACATAGCGATACTCTCCTCCTTGCAAGACGCCCAAAATGCTTTGCGCGTAGGCATCCCGATGCAAAAGTCGCCAAGAGAGAATGGCAGTGCTCGCATACCTGTCATCGGCAGTGTTCGCCAGCAATGAGGGGAAATCAAGGCCATCTTGTGGCACGCGCCCCTGTCCCCCGTGAGTAAAGTTGACGAAAAACAGCAACGCCGGTGTCAGCCCATCGCTCCCTTGCACCGCAGGCCTTGCCTGCGATACCTGGCGAAACGGGTTGTCTTGGCTGCTCATAACATCGGCAAGCGCTAGCACCTGCTGCGCAGGCTCCAAGGCATCGAGGCCAGCCTTGAGCATTTTGGGGCCCAGCGATTCAATATCCGCAGTGCTGTTCAACACCAGGGTATGGTCCTGACCCTGGCCAAGATCAAGCACCACTTGACCGTTCTCGGAGCGCACCGGCAAGTTCATCGTGGCCTGCAGCCGACTCACCGTATCATGCACCGCTATACTCATCACCTCACCCAGATAACTGGATTTCACATAGCTACCGCCCTCCAGGCTCAACCGGACATGGAGCATAGGCCGCTCATAGCCGTTCGCCTTAATATGTACATCCGTGAGGCGGACAATGTAGTTATCCAACTCATGCAGAGAGTCATCTTCTTGACGTAACGCTTGGCCACTGAGGAATGCGACAGTCTGCTCCGCCAATCGCTGCAACTCTTGCTGTTGCACGGTGTATTGAAGTAGCGAAAGCGGTTGGGAGGCGATCATGTCCCAGTTGAGCATTGACGGGTTTCTATCCATCCACGCCACCAGCGCTTCAGGGGGGGTCATGCTCATATCAATGTCCTCCCAGGGATGCAGCGGCAGCCTTATTTTCCAGAAGTTTGCTATAGGCTGTTTTGTATTGGGTGAGCGGCAAAGGCAGAAGGATAAACCCCTCTACCTCGACTCCCAGTTCCGGGTCACGGCTTTTGCCAACAATCAGCGCGAAGTGTTCACTTGCCTTGGGGTCGACCGTGTACACGCCGGTTGGACCCTCAGGGTTTATCTGCCCAGGCCCAAACCGAAGTTGCCAGGTCGTAGGCGTTGATACCCCCGTAGGCGACATCGTCAGATGGATTGAATGCTCTGTATTACCCTCTTCAACCTCAGTGACGTAGAGCGGAGCAAAGTTGTTGCCAGACACCAGCCAGGTTTCTCGAGTCAGTTTGGTCTTGGGGTCATACACCAGCACTACATCAACATGAAAGGTCTCAACTGTACCTGCGGTATACCGAACCTTGGCACCGCTGAGAGCGCTTAATTCGCCTTTCGCATTGTCTCCGTCCTTGAACGACCAGATTAATTTCGAGGCGTCTTCAGTAGTACCTGCCATCAGGTCGACACCGCTGCCCTCCGTGCCGAGATGGTACGCCAGGGGGGTTAAACTGAGCGCTTCACGCACTACCGTTAGCAACGCATAGCCGCTGACACCGGCATCCGTTGTAGCCTTGACCCGATGACGCATGAAATCACCACTGAATGCAGCATCTGCGGGTGCTGTATATCTGCCAGTTTTTGCATCGATGGTACCGATGTTCGGATCGTCTTGATGCAGTGGTTCTATCTCCCACTTGGCGATGGCCACGCCATTAGACACACTAAACGCATGGTTAGCGCCCGCCATGATGATCAGCTCTTCGACATCCAACCGGGGTAATTCATGGTGCGAACTAAACCACCCTAGAAAAGCAATATTGGCGGTCGCGGGCGACTCGCCGACCAAAAAGTTATTACCAAAGCTCATTTTAATAAGGCGTTCCACTGCGGGGATCGAGAGTTGCGCCATCACGTCCTTAACTACTTCTGTGACACACAAATTCGAGAAGACCACTAACAACCTTGCCCAGATGGGGATCCACCCTTTGTAATCAGACTCATCGAGATCTATTACCTCAAACTCAAACCCGAATTGTGGCAGCTCCCCAACCAGTCTACCTTCGACCCGCTTATGAAATCGAAACGGCCCCCACTTCGGGATTTCTCTTTTGAAAAAATGAACCTCTCCCTCAACCTCCCAGGTTACCCTAGCTCCTCCTTTTTCATCTGTGAACACGCTAAACTCACCGCCTGTGGCTACCCGCATCGAAAGATCATGGAAGTAAATCGCGAGAGGCGGGCCCTCTGCTTGCTCATATTCAGCCACTCCATCCTTGATAATAATTTCAGGGTTTTTCAGTTTGAACGACTGAATTATCCCGTCAGCGCCATACACCAGATCATAGGCTGTTACAGCGGGAGAATGACGGGCCATGCTTTCGACAAGCGAAACAAATAACGCATACATCGGATGGAACAGCACAGTACCCGTGTAGGCCTCGACACCTGAAGGGAGCAAGTATTTGAAGTCAGCATTATCGCCGGGCAATTCAGTTGATTCTTGCCCTATTGAGCTAATGAATACCTCGACCGCCCCCTGCCCCTCTACCTCTTTATCTGCACGCGCTCGTAACCGGTAAGTCTGCGGCGCAAACCCATCCGGCAAGTCGAGGGCAATTTGCCCAAACTCGAACGTTTGTTGTTCAGCGTCCAACCCGAGAAACCAGTCCTCAAAACTCTTCCCGTGCAACTTTTGAACGGAGGCATCCTCGCCAAATACCAGCTGGAAATTTGTACTTTTACTTAAATCAACCAGCAGCCTCCTTTCATCACCCACCTTTATAACGGTGTCATCTAACTTAAGGTCCATCGTTAACAGCGGCGCGTGCAGGGGCTTTATCCACTCCACGCGATGTACCAACCAGCGTTCCGCGCGCCGCGTCAAGCCGACATCCCCCCCGCCCAGCAATGCCATGCTCAGCCGGGCAATACTGCCCTCCGAATCCTCCGGTTTGATGAAGGTCAGCCGTGGCTTGTCGAGAAGCGCGCCATGCAGCAGATAAATGGCGTCGTCATCGTCTGACTGTTCTGGATCACTAGAGAACGGGTCAAAGTATGTATTTTCCGCAAAGCGCCTGACATATTCTTGAGCGAAGACGTGGTTAACCGTTGACTGATCAAGGCTCACCACTACATCCCAAGCTGGTGCCCGCACACCGCCTGCCAGCCATTCGATCAACTGCTGTTTATTGAGCGCCATGGTAATCCCTCACTGTATTTAGGCTGGGTGCCTACTGCCTTGTTTTACGCATTATTCTCGGCGGGCACTACTGGCAGATTTACCAGTTGCGTCGTCAAGCACTTATTCCTTAGCTCGCCGCGCCTCATCAAAAATATTCCTGGCGGCGTGAAGCGATCACTGCGAGCGGCGTATACTGCACGCTATTATTCAATACCCAAGGACATCGCCATGGCCACTGCCCAACTTGACTATCACCTGCATCTACTACAGCACCTGCGTACCATATTGGCCGCACTGGGCGAGGCCGAGCAGGTGCCCGAGGAGAGTCACGCTCTGTTCCTTGAGCGCTTCGATGAACTGCTGACGTTGCTCCCCAAAGACCCGCTGGAAAGCCAATACCTGGGTCAGGACCTTATCTGCCAGGTCATTCAACGCTACCCGCAAATCGCCCATTTGGTGCCACGCGATCTGCTGTGGTTCTTTGGCGGCGACTGCCTGCACTTCATGCCGGATGAAGAGCTCGATCTTTACCAAACATTGGAAGAGCGTCGATACCAAGCCGAACAAAATGGCGAGGCGTTCGACTGGCATCAGCAAAAGCGGCTGCTGGCTCAGCCTGACGAAGGTAGCCAGCACTGACCAATGCTCAGCAGCCCGTCTACTCAGCGGGCTGCATCTCCCTGCTCGGGTTAAAGGCCATTCTCGTCCTGCAGCTCGCCGAGAATCAGCCCCTCTGTTCCATAAAAGGTAATCGAGTTACCGGCCTGCTCAAGGCTTGCGACCCTGCCCCCCTGATAGAGACGATTTTGTGTGCCTACCCCATCTCGGCTCATACCCGTGAGAATGTCCTTGCCATCGTAATGATATTCCGCCAACACGATGTCACCTTCGGCGGATGGCCGGCTAACCTTGATCAAGCGGTTGACACGATCATATTCAAGCAGATGCCCTTGCTCGTCGCAGGTCATATTGCCATTAGCGTCGTAGGTCAATTCAATTTCGTGCAGGGCTGGAAGATCCCAGAGCAACCACAGATCAAGAGGCTTGATAAGCTTCAGTGCCTTGACCAGCAAACGTGCGCCGGCAAGATCAAGGGCTTTTAAGCCGCCATGGTGACTAACAACGTCCAAGCCCTTCAGCTGGGCAGGGTCGTCATCAGAGAATGAATAAAATATTATTTGCTCCCCCCCTTCCTGATATTCCGTCATACATAGATCGATATTATCAAGTTCATCGTAGGTGAAGACTTGGCTTTTGATCGCGGCGCCTGAGGGGTCTACAGGCAGCTCGGAGCCTGTGCACTCGTAGCTGGTCAGACGCTGCCTGTCGTCATAACCATAGGTTTCCAGCCGTATGATCTCTTGTGTCTTTGTATTTCGAAGCGTGCGCGAGGTCAACGCATCGACATCGTTATAGCAGTGTTCAAGACATTGGCCATCGCCACTGCCGGGTACGAACGTACGCGTGCACTCACGATCAAACTGATCATAGGTCAACTTAGTTTCCAAGGACTGCGGCGGGTTGCCTGTAGTGAAAGAGCACAACCGACCAAAGCTGTCGTAACTTAATTCACTACTCACTTGGTCGCCCAAGCCAGTCCCTGTTAATTGACCACTATTTTCGTCGTAATCGTACGTCTGCTCCAGCCCCTGGGCACCCGTGTAGGACGTTATGCGCCCACGTTGACTGTGGCCATAATTCACTTCATAGGTCACGCCTGCTAGCTCACGCTTCTCCCATTTGACAGCGCCGTTGAGATAATGGGTACGCTCGAAAGTCTGATCCATAACGGAACATTCACGCAAACGAGCATTTTTTTCATGATAAGTAAAAGTGGTTTCCTGAACAACTTCTTCCTCGTCATGCGCCGTGACGTCGATGAATTGTCTTGCTTTAGGCTCTTCATTCAATCGGAATTCATATTGATAGCGGATAATCTGTCCACCCGGCGTAACCACCTCGCAGGGCTTACGCTCACTTCCTTTATACGTGTAGGTCTGCTTGCGCTTACCTGTCGTGGTACTTTTTTCACGGTCCAGGCCGTCGTACTCCTTCTGCCCCAGCTCTTTACCCGCAACACTGATGGAGGTTGGCAAGTCTGCGTTGCTGTGCTTGGCAAATGTGCGCACCACTTTTGCACCGTCGGCTAACGTCTGTTCGAGCTGCCGACCGAATACGTCATAGCTGTACTTATTGACTCTCTCGCCCAATAAGCCAACCGCTTCGCTTAGGGTACGGCCTAAGCCATCGTATGTATTTTGCTGCAGGCTAATTCGAGTTTCCTGATAGTTGTCTCCCTCCCCCGACCATTGCAAACGCTCTGTGCGCGCAGGCTGGTTGAAGAGGTTCAACCAGGTTTTGTTAATACCACTACTCTCGCCGTCTGTGCTTTCCCGCCAACGTTTGACGATACGTTGTTTGGGGGCGTCTGCCGGTTGCCCAGGGTAGCTTTCGCCAACAGGATCGTCTTCTTCTATCACCTTGATCCCATCGGGTCCGGTGACTGCGCGTTGTTGGCCCCAATCATCGTAGTCATAGCTGCGAATCAGCGTTAGATCATCCGATGTTTGCGCGCTGCGCCAATCAGTCTCAGTTTCGCTTTGCAGCCTTCCAAACGCATCGTATGTGGCCAGGTATAGCGCACGGAGTAGCTCCTCCTCACCCTCCTGCCGCGGCGTGGCATTGTCGAGGTCATTACGCTGTTCTTTGACCGGCCTGTTCAGTCCGTCAAGGAGGGTGTGTGTCAAAACACAATTCACATCGGTGCGTTTCTGGCTGGCTCGATCATTATCGTTTGCACAGAGCCAATACGTGTAGCTACGGTCAGCCATATAGGGGGATTGAGGGGCGACGATTTCCTGGATGACCCGGCGCAGCACATCATATCGGTAGTTAATCCTCACGCCATTGTCATCTTCGCTAAGTAATAATTCTCCAGTGAGCAGCGAGTGTTCGCTGGTCGTTGTTTTTTTGATGATGTTCGTGGGGCTGTTGTCGTGTCCGGTGACCGTCTGGGTGATCACCAGCACTGTTTCGTTATTGTCATGAGTGGCAAACGTTGGCGCCCGAGTGGCGTAGGTGTAACTGGTCTTGGTTGGCAGGTCGTTCATGGTGAGCGTGTGCTCCTCCAAACGGCCATAGGTGAGAGGCTGCTCGATGCGCTCGAAATACTTGTACTGGGTGCTCTGCAGGGGCTGGATCACTGCCCCTCCCTCATTGATCTGATCCAGCGTCTCTACCTCTACGACATGCCAAGCGGTGGTGCTCGCATTGCCTTCATACGCCGGCAGCGTGCGGTAGCGATAACCCTGGGACAGGATCGGTGCATCGAGCGTTTGCCCAGGCTTGGCCGGTGTCACGGTCTTGCTCTTGAGGTGGCGTACGAAACCACTTGGGTCTGCCGGGCACTTGTCGATCTCTCCGGCGGCGGGGTACCAGAGGCTGGTTTCGACTACGCCGCTGGGGTGCTCTACGGTGTGCAGGTTGCCGTCATCGTGATAGGTACGCTTGAGCACCTCCGTTCGGGCAGTGTCGGTTTTAGCTTTGCGCCAGGTGGTAGTGGTGGTCAGCGGCAGCTGGCAATAGGCAGGCTGGTCCTTGAAAGGCTTGCCTTCCGTATAGGCATAGCTGGTCTCCACGGTCTGGATGTGCAGGTCATCCGCAGGCCCTTGGCTGGTGATCTCACGGGTCAGCAGGTGGAACTTGTTGAAGTGCCGTTCGATGCTGCGCAGGCTTGTTTTGCCATCGGCGCTCAGCAACGTTTCTACCGAGCCATAGCGATAAGGGTTGGGATGCTTGTAGAGGATATCCAACCCCGGCGTGGGTTCGCCGAGCGCGAGGTTGGCCCCCAGGAAGTTATTGTCAGCCTGGTAGCCGTCTTCTTCGGTGTTCACTGTGTACGCGTAGCTGACGATTTGATTGCAACTGGCGCCGGCCTTGGGCACCTCGTCGGCGTTACCAGGCCGAACCTCATGCTTGGAAACCCTGGGCAGGGTGCCGGGAAGGTTGTTACTGCGCTTATGCCCTACCGGATCATAGGTGATGAGCTCCCAAGCACCGGTAGGGGTACGCACCTCTGCAAGACAGTTGTAGGTATGGCTGACTGTATACATGAAGCGCCACTTGGCCTGATTACCATCGACCGTCGGTAATTGCAGTTCAATCACCCGGCCTTGCGTATCCAATTGCATGACGAAGCGTACCTGGGTGGCTGCAGCGCCCTGCGGATTGAGGGTGATCTCCACTTGGCGCTTGCTTTCATCACGCTTGATTTCGAGCAGCGGGGCATAGACGCCTTCGACGTCACTGCCCTCGATGCTGGCCAGCCGGTCGTAGGTCTGGCCATCAGACTCGAAGGACGCATAGGTGAACTTCAGCGGCAGGGTTTGCCGAGTCCAGACCTCGACAGGCAGCGCGACAGGCCGGCTGGCAGCGCGGATTTGGAGTTTTTCGAGCAGCCCGGAGCGGTGCTCGACGAGGTAGTGGGTCGATCCGCCATCGGCTACTTCATCCAGGTGAAAGCTGTCGAGCTTCTTCTCTTCCATCAGCATTTGCGCGCCGTTACGGCTGGTGACCAAGAAGCTTTCGCCGGTATGTAGAGCCGCCACCTGGGTATCGGGAGTGAATTGCGACAGCTGCAGGTTCCAGCCCTTGCCGTAGCCTGTGTCTTGCTGATTGAGTGGGTTGAAGAACAGCGCCAGGGGCAGGCTTGGGCCGAGCAGGGCGTTGGCTTCGACCTGCGGCAAGTTGAGCGACACCGTGTACTGGCCTGTACGCGGGTCGACGCCGCTTTGCAGGAAACTCATGAAGTTGAAGGCGTTGGAATGGAGGGCGGTCGTGGCGGTCATGGTCAGTTGGCCTCGTGAGGTTCGGGCTATGAACAGCTACCCCACACGCTAGCAACGACCCGTACGATCCACACCTAGCATTTTTGCCAGTTTCATAGCGTGAACCCGTGCTGTAAAAAATGGGTAAACGATTACCGCACTACTGCGCAAATAATGAGGACATGACAATGAAATCCACTGATCCGCTCGCTGCCTCCCCGGATCTCGAACGCATTGGCATAACCGATAATGAATTAGCGCGGGTGCATATTTACCCATCACATGAATCCATCGTTGCTATAGATCAGCTGAATCAACAGCCTGTACCCGTATTTATCTTACCGCATTCAAGCATGGGACTCGGCGACATCGTTAAGCTCACCTTCCAGGGTTTCCGGGGTGACAATCCGCCCACAATAAGACGTTGGTCGATCACGATAGAAACAACAGACACACTCATCGAATTTAGAGTACCCGACAGCGAGTTTTCAGTCTGGAAAGGTAACTACATCAAGGTAAATTATACCGTTTTGGCAAAGGACTCAGACGAGATTAAATTCACCTCCTCTGAACAACGCTTCGATATTGTAAAAACATACGAGCCAGACAACCTCCTCGAGCCACCGACTATCCCCGACACTGAAGATGGATTTCTGAATCCAGCATTGATTGGCGCCGAGGGAGCGACAGTAACGCTTCGCTACGATGATGTTGAGGAACATGATGAAGGGGTGCTATTGATTCAGGCATTCAACGGTTCGGACTCAGTCGTTGCCAACACCCAACAATGGCGCAGGGCCAACACCGATGATGTAAACAACAAGCGGTTAAACTTCACCATCGAGAAGGCTTGGTTTGAGCAGCTACTTGACCACCAACTTAAACTCAGCGCCCAGATTGCAACCACGTCATTCGCCCGCAGCTCCAAGCCAGGCGAACTCACTGTGAAAAAATCTCGAATCCTTCCCGCTCCCAGCCTGGCGGGTGCTGTCAACGGTGAAGTCGCCGCGATTGTCATACGCCAGGCGGCTGTCCTGCAGATCCCCAAAGATGCCGAAATACAGGATGCGACCGTACTGGGTTGCGTAAGTACCGAGCAAGGCACATTACTCGCCAGCGTGGTGATGAAACCTCCGACCGAAGAGCAGGACAACGTAATTGCGTTTCCGGAAGCCCTATTCTCTTCCTACATCGGGGAATCGCTGAACTGGTACTACGAAGTATGCGATGGAATCACATACGAACGTTCCCCGCTACGAAACATTAAGCTCAACAACGTTCCACTGAGTTCAATGCCAGCGATTCAGTGTGTCGAAACCTATGGAGAGGGCACATTGGCGCTGAAAAACCTGACGCCTGCCGTGAGCGGTGCCAGCCTTAAACTCAACCGTTGGCCATTCATGAAGCAGGGGCAGATCGTTAATATCAAGGTTTCATTAAAATATGAAAAAGAGAGAAAGGATTACGCATTCGAACAACATCTCGTTAGCGCCGACGATGTCAAACAAGGCGCTGTAGTCAAGCCACTGCCACGCGAAGAACTCCTTAAAGTACAACGCGGTAGCCATATGGTGATCACGGCCCAAGTCGCGTTTAGAAACGGCGGCCCTGCTCAGCCTTTTAAATCGGTGACCTTGCAACTGATTGATTGACTCCAGGCCGCTTCGGCAGAGGATTCGCCCATGGAAAATGTATCACCTACCTCCCTGCACAATGCATCAGCCGAGGCACATCTCCTCACGAATGCGCAAACCCTGAATTGCGAAATCACACTTGACGGTTTCCCCTCGACAAACGCATCTGAGCGCCGCGGCAGCATGTATGCCAACGGTGCGCAACAACTGGCTATACGCGTGAAACTCTGGCGAGCGGGCGGTGTGGTTTCACCTGAAGAATGGGACTCGCTCACCCTGCTTTACAGCGATAAAAAAACTGAAGTCGAGGTTTTACCGATCAAAGACGGTGAACCACCGCTTCTAGCCGTCTCTGGGAAGTGGGCCTACACATCGATCAGAAGTGCAGTCTACGAGCAGGCCCATGACGGATCCTCCCAGGTGAATGCAGAGGCATATTCAGACGCCTGGACATATAGGGTGTTGCACCTTCACAGCACAGTTTCCGAGACCACTGGAAATACCGATTTTTACGTGTGTGTAACCGACAACGACGGTACAAAACATATTATGAATACCCAGCCGATTTCAATATCCATTAAAAATCAACCAAGCCCACCCCCAATTGGAATGATGTCGAAAAATATTGAAGGATTTGACTACACCACTGACCCAGGCGAAAGCGAATTTAACGAAACCTACAAATATGACTACAATCCGGTCACTCAAGAATATTTCATACTAAGTATACGGGGAGGGTTCATTACCTGCGATGTGAAAGGGCGTGAAGAAACAGGTACCCAGGGTCGCTGTTCCATCGTCCGTTTCGAGCGCGACCATATAACTGAAAGGGTGTGCACTGTGACCGGCGTAGTGACATCTAGAAACCAAAAATATATAACCTTTGATCCCCAGCTATATAACTCCGACTTCAACCCAGCCTTTGGCAGTCGCTTAGTAGAACTACCTATACACGGGTATCTGGATGACAACACAATCGTAATTTCGGTTCATCGCTTCAATGATATCTCTATATCCTCCATCCCGGAAAATTGTCAGAAAGAAATCTTCGGCAAATGGGGCGATGACTTAACGCTTACTTTTCGCAACCGCCAAGGAAACACGTTTGAACAAATGGTTTCATTTCCTGAAAAAAAACAAAACTATCATAGGAATGCTTTAGTAAGGAAAAATGCATGAGAATATATTTTTCGAATGATCCAGACTTCACAACATCTGACTGGTATCATGACATTGTTACGGGCAGCACCGAATACAATGTCAAGCAAGCCAGCGGTGGCAAGGGTGCTAATTATTTCAGGCTTTATAAAGTACCTTCTGGATGCGAATTCAGGCTACGAAGCTACATGGCAGACAAGCTTATAACGAACTCCACCTTAATCCGCGCCACCAACTTTGAAACAACCACCGGCGTCATTGATTACTTCTCACTCTTGATGCACCCAAAACGAGCATTTGCGCCCGGAGTATTTAAATTGCACGACTACCTTTTTCTCGTTGAGCCTGAATATAATATTCACAAAGTGGAAGTAACTTTCAATATATAGGACTTCTGCAAGATAGACACCCCATGAGCACTATCTCTTAGCAAGTCACCCCACGACTTTGCCCTAGAGATACCAAAGCGCTTACCGACGTTAACTATTGGTTCCCTGGAGTAAAAAGTGCACAATTCCCCGAGACAACAGACTGAACCCAGTCTACTCCCAAGCATCATTCAACCCAGCGAGGTGTCGAGCATTTCGCATAACGATAAGGTTTACTTTATCTTAGACCCCCAACTCCTCCCGCAAGCGAGACGGAAATGGACAAGCTCAAAAGGCTCTATTACTGATCAAGGCTTGTATGTAGCGGGCTCAACATCGTCTGGCACGTCTACTGTGATGTGCCAACCTTTTCATAATAACATAACTTACCCTTTGTTTTTTACAACCCTAACTCACGCACCCCGCTTTAATCCAGTCCCAGACCAGGAAAATGTGAAAAGTGGAACACTGAAACTTCCGGGGCATGAAAAACTCCCTATCAGGGTCGAAATGTTTGGCAATGGCGCTCAACAGCTAGCTTTCGAAGCGCTGATCTCAATGGAAACTGGAAAAAATCTGGCGGAACCCGACTGGGAACGTTTTTACATATTTGATTACTATAGCCACCAGCCCCTTCCACGTCTTGAGCATGCCACAAAACCTGTATTAGAAGCGGGCCCACTCAAATGGGGGTTTGCAACAGAGAGGAATGAGGACTTTTATCCCGCTGCGCCGAGCCAAGCAAGCGAAAACAGTAAAAAAGCTTCAGACTCATCGAAAATTTTCTACCTGCATAGCCTGGCCAATTCGACGTCTCGAAAAAAAATCTACGCAGGCTTGCAAGATAAGTATGGGTGGTGGCATTACTTCAACGAACAGAATAATATATTTGAAGTGTCAATCCTATCGTTCACCCCCCCCACAATGAAAGCACAACTAGAAGACAAATACCGATTTGGCTTTACAGACAAGCGCGCACCCTATGATTACGAAGTCAACCTTGACACTCATGAATACTACGAAATTTTGATCAGCGACGGCTTCAAACATTGCACAGTCCGGGGTATAGATGATGCGCCGACACACCCCCCCCGAACTTCTATTGTACGATTTGAGCGTGACCTAGGTGCTGAAACCGTATGTACCATCACAGGATTAGTATTGGAAAAAAATCAGAGCCACATATCATTTGATGACGAACTCACCAAGCTACCGCAACTGGCCTTTCTAAAGACCATCAGCTTCTCTGGCAGCCTTCAAGCTGACTCCATCATCCTATCAGTTCATCGCTTCTCTACTCTTCCTGCTGACGAGTTTACCGAGGAGCAACGTAAGCAACTATTCGAAAATTACGCCAACGATCTATTACTTGAATTTCAGGATAAATACGGCAACCGCTTTACAAAAAGCATTGGATTCATCCCGAAAAATCAAAGCCGCCACCGCAATACAATTATTTTTTAGGTGCCTTCATGCTCATCTATATTTCCGATCACCTACCAGACCCGGCAACACGGCTCTCCACCAACAGAGTTGGACCAAATACTGCTGTCAACTTCCATGGCGACCATTATTACATCAAAGTCATGGATCTTCCCTCAGCGACTTCTTTTATTCTACGCGGCCCTGGCGACGACATGCACATCAAAAGTTTTTTATACCTTGCCAATACCGGCTGGCTGAGATGCGGTGACATTAGAACAGCACCCAAAGGTATCATTGCGCCAGGTCTCTACAAAATTGATTAACGTCTTTGGTTAAATCTAAGTATCCCTCTTCACTCAGTACTCCAAGCGACGGGTATCACTATGACCGCCACGACCGCCCTGCACTCCAACGCCTTCAACTTCATGAGTTTCCTGCAAAGCGGCGTCGACCCGCGTACAGGCCAGTACACGGTGTCGCTCAACTTGCCGCAGGTCGAAGCCAACGCCCTGCTCGGCCCAAGCCTGCCCCTGGCGCTGTTCTTCAACCCGCTCAATCAGCAAGACACAGGCTACGGCAAGGGCTGGAACCTGCAGCTGTCGCAATTCACTCCCGATACCCAGGTGGCGGCTCTACATACCGGCGAAAGCTTCTTGGTCACCAGCCGTAACGGCGCGCAAATGCTGATGGAAGAGAAGAAGCTCGACAGCTTTCACCTGGATGAAGTAGCCGATGGCGGATCGACCCACTACCTCGTCGAGCACCGCTCCGGGCTGCTCGAAAAACTCCAAATCCGCGCTGCCAGCCGGCCTGTCGCGCTGCCTGTCGAGGTCTGGACTCGGCAAACCCTGCCGCTGAAGTTCACCTATGCGTCCTTCGAGTCTGATGGCCAGACCTACGACCGGCTGGCCAGCATCGAGGGCAGTGACGTCGAAGGCGTCTATGCCCCGCTGCTCGAAATCAAGCGTGATGAAAGCAAGCGCCAAGTGGAGATCACCCTCAATCCGCAGGGCGCTGCAGCCACCCAGGTACGCTTCGTCATGCAATTGGATACGCAAGGCCGGGTGATTGAACTGCAATTACCGACGGTCGATGGTAATCAGGCCAAGTGGCGCTTCATGTATACCGTCAGCCATACCTACAACTGTCTTGCAGAGGTGCGTACCCCTACCGGTGCTTGGGAGCTCATCACCTATGATCCGGTAGGGCATAAGCGCAGTAACAACCTTCCCGGCACCCTGCCCAGGGTTTCCAAGCATGAGGTTCGGCCTGGTAACGCCGACGAGGCGCCCAAGGCCGGCGCCAGTTGCAATCAAATCGTCAGCTACGCGTACACAGTGAACACCGAAGAAGACGGCTACCAGGCTGACAATAACTTCCTGGGGGCCAACCTCGCGCTCGGCGAACCCACGCCGGGGTTGGATATCCTCTACAAGCATCCCAACCCTTATCGCTATGGCTCGGTAGAAACGTT
Organism: Pseudomonas sp. Je.1.5.c; assembly: GCF_051129895.1. Taxonomy (NCBI): domain Bacteria; kingdom Pseudomonadati; phylum Pseudomonadota; class Gammaproteobacteria; order Pseudomonadales; family Pseudomonadaceae; genus Pseudomonas; species Pseudomonas sp. Je.1.5.c. Next base: position 7,120 of record NZ_JBCPSP010000015.1, on the reverse strand, counting down.
GCTGAGCGCCGATGGCAATACAAGCCTGCGCAGCATCGAACGGCACTTCAACAAGTTCCACCTGCTGACCCGTGAGATCACCAGCCAAGGGCCTGCGGATGACCTGCACATCCAGACCGTGGAGACCAGCTATGCCTATACGGAAGGCAAGCCTTTCAAGGACCAGCCTGCCTATTGCCAGCTGCCGCTGACCACCGCTACCACCTGGCGCAAAGCTAAAACCGACACTGCCCGAACGGAGGTGCTCAAGCGTACCTATCACGATGACGGCAACCTGCACACCGTAGAACAATCCAGCGGCGTCGTCGAAACCAGCCTCTGGTATCCCGCTGCGGGAGAGCAAGGCGCGTGCCCGCCAGATCCGGGCGGCTTCGTTCGCCACCTCAAAAGCAAGACCACTACACCGGCGCCTAGTGCGCTAAAGCCGAGCGCACCCATACTGCGCCAAGGGTATCGCTATAGCGCGCTGCCTGCATATGCCGGTAATGCAAGCACCGCCGACTGGCCGGTAACCGAGATAGAGACGCTGGAGGAAGTCGATGCGCAAGTGCAGGTGCTCCAACAGCTGCAGAGCACCCAATACACGTACTTCAAAAACCAGCAACAGCCTCTTACCTACGGTCGCGTGGAGGAGCTCACACTCACCATCAACGGTCTTGCCACCACGACCAGTTACACCTACGCCACTCGGTTGTCGACCTTTGCCAACGTTGCCAACGATGACAATAAAGAAACGGTGCTGGTGACCACCCAGACGGTCACCGGGCACGACAACAGCGCCACGAACATCATCAAAAAAACCACGACCAGCGAACGCTCGCTACTCACTGGAGAATTATTACTTAACGAAGATGAGGAAGGTGTACAAGTCAGCTATCAATACGACCTTTTGCGTCGCATCAGCACAGAAGCAGTAGCGCCAGGCACTGATCACGCGGCAACACGCCACTACCACTACGCGCTGTGCGCCAATGATAACGACAGAGCACAACAGACGTTTATTACTGCGCACGGCATAACCACGGTGACCCATCTGGACGGGCTGGGGCATCCGGTGAAAGAACACCGTGATCATATCGATGAGGCTGACCTGAAGAAATCATTCGTTATCCAGGCCATCGAATACGACAATTTCGGCAGAGTCACAAAGACACTTAAATACGATTTCGATGGGGCCAAGTCACTCCCAACGCTCCGGCATCGTTACGCCTATGATCACTGGAGCCAACAGAACTGGGTCGAACAACCAGACGGTGTCCAAGAGCACACGCTTAACGACATGGTCGGCGCCAATGCCGCCCAAACCCGCACAGTGGAAACATGGCGCCAGTCGGCGGGCGAAGCGCCCCAGATCAGCAGCAGGCGTAAAACCTGGTTCAACGTATTTGGCAAACCGGATAAAATTGAAAGACTCAACCGTCACGGTGTGAGCGCAGGTACCCAGCGCTATGAATACAATGGGCTGGGGCAGTGCGTAAAGGAAACAGATGAACACCGCAATAGCACACGTTTCACTTACGACCCTTGGGAGCGTGTCACTCAGATCCAATTGCCGGACAACGCCAAGGTCAAACGTGCCTACGCGATGCACAGCAGCGAGGATCTGCCCACCAAAGTCCAAATCACCTACGCCGGCCCTGCGGGGCAAACCGATCCGCTCATTGAGTTGGGCAGCAAAACATATGATGGAGTTGACCGTGTTACGCAAATCACGACAGGTACACGCACGCAGAAACTTGATTATGATGAAGGCAAGCGCCTGCCCAAGCAACGTATTACCGCCGCTGAAAGAATACTGAAGTTCGACTACCTGCCCACGCTTACTGACCTCCCCCTCAACACCACGCTGATGGGCGAAGCCAAAGCAGAATTTCAGAGTGAGTTTACTTTCGATAACGTCCGCGCGAATCTGCTGAGCGCCACTAACCAACACGGCGTAAGACGCTTTGGTTACGACTGGAACAACCGACAGAAGAGCGAGACCTGGGAAGAAAATGGCAAGGCCGTTTTCAATCGCGAGAAACGCCACTCCCTTAGAGGACTCGTGCTCAGTGAAGCAGCAACCGACTTTGCCCCCACACGCTGGCACTATGACGATAAAGGGCGAGTCATCCGCATCGAGCAGACGCCGCTCAGCGTAGAGATCGGTTACGACTCGCTGGGGCGCCCAAACTCGGTCGAGCTAAAAAAGACCGCGAAGGCCGGGCCACTCAACAAGACCACCATCGAGTATGACGAGCACGACCGCGAAGTTCTTCGCACGCTAACGTTGGACAACCAAGCCATACGAACGGTGACTCAAACCTGGGGTCTTGACGATTTGCTTCGACGACGAGAACTCAAGGAGGGTAGTTCATTACTACTCGGTGAATCGTTTGGTTACGACACCCACAAACGCTTATCGACGCATGAGTACAGAGGCACCCTTCTGCCGAAAGACGCTCTGGGGCGGAACATCATAAAGCAAAGTTTTATCTTTGATGCTTTCGATAATATTGTTTGTTATCGCAGTGATTTCGACAACGGCGAAGATGAGCTCACCGAGCACCTTGCAAACGTGAGCAACCCTACCCAACTGCAGTCAATTATCCATCATCCCGCCCGTAAAAACCCTATGCCCCCATTACGCTACACCCCGGACGGCCACTTAGAGCAAGATGAACAAGGACGACTGCTGGCATACGACGCACTTGGGCACCTGCTGCAAGTCACCAACGGGAGCACCGATCAGCAACCACACAGCACTTACCGGTATGATGCACTCGGGCAACTGCTGTACACCAAACGTGGCGCCGATGGCGATGAAACGCGTTTGATATTCGAAGAAAATCGCCTGCGTTTCGCTATTCGTGGCGCCCATAAAATACAGTGGCTGCATGCCCTGGACATACCCCTGGCTCAGCAAGGTCCAACCAGCTCGGAATCCCCCCTGTTACTGCACTGCAATGCCAATGGCAGCATCATCACTGAAGCTGCGGATGCTACTCGGCACGATGCCAGCTACTCGTCCTATGGAGCGCTTTCGGCAGATGCTGAGCAGTGGACCAGCCTGTTGGGCTTCAACGGAGAACTCATCGACCCCGCCACCGGCTGGTATCTACTGGGCAGCGGCTATCGTACCTACAATCCGACCCTCATGCGCTTCCATAGCCCCGACTCGCTCAGCCCTTTCGGCAAGGGTGGCATCAATGACTACGGTTACGCCCAAGGAAACCCCATAGCCTTCCGCGATCCGACGGGGCACTTCGCCCAAGGTATCGCTTTAACCAGGGCATATGAGAGGACCGCATACAACGCTGGCGCCCAAGGCATCGAACTGACCTCTGCTTATGAAACTGAGAGTGAGCGTTACTATCGCTACCGCCGATATGAATATGAAGCCGCTGTGAAACGTGCGGAAGAAGAAATGCAAAAGGCGAAGAAGGGTATTCTTTGGAAAATAATTGGCGTGGGTATCGCATCCATCATTTTGTCAGTGGCCAGCTTCGGTGTCGGTATTTATTTTACCGGCCTGCTGTCTGCCATGACGCTGATGAACGTAGTATCCACCAGCTTGACCATCGCTAGCACTGTAGTCAGCGCTGTGGGTTTTGCAAAGAATGACGAGGGAATGATGCAAGCTGCAGACATTCTAGATTACGTATCAATGGGTACTGCAGCCCTGGATTTGTCATTAACGCTCGCAACAGCTAAAGCAACTAAAGCCGCCATGATGGCTCAGAAAACTTTTAAAGCGTCCTTGCCCGCCCTTTCTAGCAGCACCCGCCCCAAAAGCAACGCCATGCCAACTCAAGGGAGCAGCGATGTTCATGCGTTTAGGCACTATACAATTGCATAAATAAAAAAACGCCACTTCAACCGAAGTGGCGTTTTTAATTTGGAGCGGGAAACGAGACTCGAACTCGCGACCCCGACCTTGGCAAGGTCGTGCTCTACCAACTGAGCTATTCCCGCAATGTGAAGCTTTACCGCTAATCGGCGTGAAGCGCCTTGACGACCTTCACCACCACTGCACCGTGCGAACGCCACAGTATTTAAACTGGAGCGGGAAACGAGACTCGAACTCGCGACCCCGACCTTGGCAAGGTCGTGCTCTACCAACTGAGCTATTCCCGCAAATGGCGTCCCCTAGGGGACTCGAACCCCTGTTACCGCCGTGAAAGGGCGGTGTCCTAGGCCACTAGACGAAGGGGACACACAACACTTTTCAGTGCGCCAGATACTGAACCTCACGATTCAACCTGGACTTTCTTTTCCTGCCCCGCCCTTAAGCAGTGCCGGAGAAACTGGAGCGGGAAACGAGACTCGAACTCGCGACCCCGACCTTGGCAAGGTCGTGCTCTACCAACTGAGCTATTCCCGCAATATGGCGTCCCCTAGGGGACTCGAACCCCTGTTACCGCCGTGAAAGGGCGGTGTCCTAGGCCACTAGACGAAGGGGACACGCTGCTGGCATTACTGCCTGCTTTCACTCCCTGCGGCGTATTGCTGTGTGCTTTACGCTGCAAGTGGCGCGCATTCTAGGGACGGGATGGAAAGCCGTCAACCCCTTTGTATAAATTTATTTAAATCAATGACTTCCCTAGTTGTCACCGCTGCGCGCAGGATGTGTCTGGCTATTGGCGTTGATTTTCTGACGATGGCCCGGCAAGCTCGCAGCAAAGTGCCACTACCTTGAGAAATCGAGAAGTGGGCCGACATATAGATTGCGGCAGGCGTGCCGGCCTCTTCGCGGGCAAGCCCGCTCCCACAGGGTACTCGCGGTTCAGTCCGCCAGGCTGCACTGTTCGCCTGTTGGCGAACTCACTACACTCAATGATGCAAAACTTCTTCATGAGGCGTTAACGGTGACACCACTTCTGATCACCCTGCTCATCGTGGCCGGTATCGCGTTACTGATCGTGATCGGCTACCTCAATAATGTGGTCGAGAACAATAAGCTTGAGCGCGCCCGGCTGAAGATCGAGCTGGCCGAACGCGCGCGCCGCTGCGGGGAAATCAACGAAACCTTCCCCGGCCAGCTGATGACCCCTGCCCTCAAGCTGCTGATGACTCGCCTGGAACTGAACGTCACCCAACGTCAGTTGGCGGTGGACAAGCACAACGGTGACCTCAAGGGCCGCCTGGCCGAACTTGAGGGTTTGGTTGCCCAGGGCGACAAGCTGCCCGTGAACAATCCACCCAGCCCGATTCAAACCGAGGTCAAGGCCAAGGATGTGCGCTTCTTGCTCGAAGCGCTGCACAATCAGATCGTGCGCGCTACCCAGGAAGGTTTCCTGGCGACCAATGAGGGCAAGTACTGGGTCAAGGAAATCCGCCATATCCTGGTATTGCTGCATATCGAGTTCTTTAACAACCTGGGGCAGCAGGCGCTGCAGCAGAATCAGCCAGGGCATGCACGGTTGGCGTTCGAGCGGGGTGTGCAGTATCTGCGCAAGCAGCCTGAGCCTAAACAATATGAAGAGCAGCTGACCTATCTGGAGAAGCTGCTGGCACGGGCCAACGCGATGGTGCTCGATCAGATGGAGCCGGCGGAGAATGATCAGAATGAGCTGACGGCGGGGCTCAAGACTGATGAAGATGAGACCTGGAAGAAGAAGGTCATCTACGATTGACCCAAAAAGGGGCCTTGTCAGGCCCCTTTGTCATGCTCAGCAGTCGGTCAGCTCAAGAAAGATCGCCGCCAACTTTTCCAACCCTTGCTGATCGGCCTCACTGAACCGTGCAAGCTTCGGGCTATCCAGATCGAGCACCCCAATCAGCCTGCCCTCTTTCACCAAGGGAATCACCAATTCGCTGTTGGACGCACTGTCACAGGCGATATGCCCAGGGAAGGCATGCACATCGTCCACCCGCTGAGTCTGCTGGGTCGCCGCCGCTGCCCCGCACACACCCTTGCTGAACGGAATGCGCACGCAGGCCACTTGCCCCTGGAACGGGCCAAGCACCAGCTCCTCGTTGCGATTGATATACAAGCCCGCCCAGTTCAGGTCATCCAACTGGCTATAGAGAAAAGCCGAGAACTGCGCGGCGTTGGCGATGAAGTCGCGCTCGTCGGCGAACAGTGCCTGCACTTGCGCAGCCAGCAAGTCATAGCCGTTTAGGCCTGCGCCACTGGCATTGAGGTCGATCATTTATTTCTGCTCCAGCAATTGCAGCCCGACCCAGTAGCGGGCGAACTGATAGGCACAACGGCCATTTCGGTTACCGCGCCCGGTTGCCCAGCGCACGGCGAGTATTTCCAGCGCCTCGTCACGCTGCCAGTCAAGCCCGGCGGCGCTGGCCAACTGGCCGATCCAGTGTTCGACCACGTTGAGGAAGTGTTCTTGGCTGAAGGGGTAGAACGACAGCCACAGGCCGAAGCGGTCGGACAACGCGATCTTGTCTTCTACTGCTTCATTGGGATGCAGCTCGCCGTCGACCATCTTCCAGTTTTCGTTGTCGCTCTGCTTCTCCGGCACCAGGTGGCGACGGTTGGAGGTGGCGTACAGCAAGACATTGTCCGGCGCCTGCTCCAGCGAGCCATCGAGCACGCTCTTGAGTACCCGGTAGTCGCCCTCCCCGGCTTCGAACGAGAGGTCGTCGCAGAACAGGATGAAGCGCTGCTCAAGCTTTTGCAGCTGCTCGACCACCCGCGGCAAGTCGGCCAGGTGATCGCGTTCGATCTCGATCAGGCGCAGCCCGGCATCGGCATGCTCGGCCAGCAAGGCGCGCACCAGCGATGACTTGCCTGTGCCACGCGAGCCCCACAGCAACGCGTGGTTGGCCGGCAGGCCGTTGATGAACTGATGGGTGTTGCGGCCTAGCTGATCGCGTTGCTTGTCGACGCCGATCAGGTCGCTCAGGCGGATATCCAGGCTGACGTGCAGCGGCATCAGGTAGCCGCTGCGGCCATCGCGCTGCCAGCGCGCGGCCAGGGTAGTATTCCAGTCGATCTGCGGGCGCGGCGCCGGCAGCAGCGGCTCGAGACGGGCGAGGACAGATTCGGCACGTTCGAGGAAGGCGTTCAAGCGGGGGTCCATGGTGACTCCTGGCAAGGCGAGGCTTTGAGGTTTTGGTTGGCAGTGCCGGCCCTATCGCGGGGCAAGCCCGCTCCCACGCCGGCCTATCTTCAAGAGGG